>CAMHMW010000009.1 GCA_946186335.1 uncultured Candidatus Melainabacteria bacterium | reverse complement strand
TACAATTGCAGAAATACTGGCATGTACGGGTGAAAATACTTTGGCAAAAGAGTTTATATTGTTGTATGAAAAAAAAGAAACTAATAAACCTCTGAGATTTCTGACGGCTGCAAATTTTTACAACCTTAAATTAAAAGATTACAAAACAGCCATAAAATATTACGAGCAATACCTGAGAATTGATGAAACAAAAGCCGTTATTTATACAATTCTTGGAAGTTTGTATGCCAAAGCGTACGGTGATTTCAGCCTGAAAGATCAGATGTATTATTTTGAAAAAGCCTATAAACTGAAACCTCAGGACAGACTTGTTTTGCACAGTCTGGCTTTTGGGTATGAAAAATCGGGACAATATGATTTGGCGGACAAATATTACAGAGAATTGCTGAACAATAATCCGACAGAAACTGATTATTATAACTACGGCGGCTTTTTGATAAGATGCGGAGATTTTAAAAACGGGCATAAATATTTAACCCACAGATTTAATATTGATGATGTGAATTTGAAATATCCGCTGTCAGATGATATTGAAAATAAATGGAATTTTGAGGAGGATATTTCTCAAAAAACTCTCCTTGTAAAATATGAACAGGGGTTCGGAGATACTTTTATGTATTGCCGTTTTGTGCCTTTATTGAAAAATTTTGCAAAAAATGTTGTTTTTATGGTTCAGAAAGAACTTTATGATTTGGTTAAAATTTCTCCGTTGATTTCTGACGGAATTGAAATCATACCTGATGATTCAATGCCGGAATATGATGTTCACATGGCACTTATTGATGTTCCTTATGTTGTCGGGGTTAATCCTGAGGATATGATTTTTTCTGACGGATATTTAACAGTTGATGAACAAAAGGTGAAAGAATACAGGGAAAAATATATAAAACCGTCTGATAATATAAAAGTCGGAATTTCCTGTCAGGGAAATAAAGCCGCAAACTATTCGGGGCGGGACATTGATATGAATTTTCTGAAACCGTTTTTAAAAACTGAGGGAGTTGATTTTTATTCCTTTTCAATGGAGGAGGAAAATATTGAAAATCTAATCAATTTGGGCAAGACTTTTAATGATTTTACCGACACCGCCTGCGCTCTGAAATGTATGGATGTTGTAATTACGGCGGATAATGTGATTTTAAATCTTGCGGGTGCTTTGGGGGTAAAGACATTTGCGATATTTAATAAATACCCGAATTTCAGATGGTATAAACTGACAGGGGATGATGTCGGCTGGTATAAATCGGTTAAGCCGTTTCAGGTTAATGACGAAAACCATCTTAAAGAAATTTTGAGTAAAGTTTTTTCAATGATTTAAAAAGGCGGGTACATTTCATTTTGCTACGGTAATGTCGGGGTGGGGTTTATTTTCATGCAGGATTTTTTCACTGCCATAAAGTTTCGGAAATCTTTATTATTTGAATATTCTATCAGTTCTTTTTCTTCATCCTCTGTTGGTGTAAATTCAAGCAGAGTTTCGTTATTGAACGAACTTATAATCTTAATTTTTTTCGCAATCCCGAGATAATCTTCTACTTTTGCATCAGGTGTCTGAAATTTATTGTTTTCTATGAGCGCATAATTAAGTGCGTTTTCAAAAAACAGACTTTTCCCGCCTTTTGAAAGTACCTGCCAGCTTTTGGGGTCTATATAGAATTTGTAAACATCATCCGTCATTTCTATTTTTTCAAAATTTGCCGCAGTTGCTTTTTGCTGGTATTTTAAAAGTCCCGCATTAACCGATGATACAAAATCGGGATGATTTTTTGCATAATTTGATATTGTAATTCCCGTTACAAATGAAAGTGCAATAAAGCAGACAAGCGCAAAAACGGGTGTCAGAACAGTAAACACAATGGACTGAGTGGACTGCTTTGAATGAAAACCTTCGACAGAATCGTATTTTTCTTTATTTTTTTCATAAGCCCATTCGTTGCCTTTAAGTCCGCAAATAAGCATAAACACAAACCATCCGGGAGTAAACAGGAGAGGTATCATCCACAGGGTTTTATAAACCCTGTTCCAAATCCCCCAGAACCATGTTCCCAAAAATGCGCCCCAGTTGAATTTTATAATGTCGCTTTTTGGTTTTTCACCCGTTATTTTACCTTTTGTAAATATCAAAATTAAATCTATTATGAAATCAACAATAATAAGTCCCATTTGTCTGCCCACAGGCGTTATTGAAATAATGCCGAAAGCAAAACAGGCAATTGCGATTAAGTATATTTTACTGTCGTTTTCTTCTCCCAGAATGTCACGTATTCTTCGTACAACTGCCGGTAAAAACAATGCTCCGATGACAGTTCCTGCAACAAGCATCAGAACAGACAGCCACATTGGAGGAGTGCTGCTGCTCAGAGTATGCATTAATTCCGGTTTTATGAGTATTGCATACATCAGCGGAGTTTGATAAATGATACTTGAAATCAGCATCAGGATTAAATATAAAACTACGAAATCTCTGCGTCCGACAACCCCTTTAAAAGATAAAAATTTATTATTTTCTTCAAAGTATGACATATAATTTACCTCACTAATTATTTACATAAGCATCTTCTGTCAGTTTTATTTCAAACTGGCTTCCCGATGGGATAGAAAGGCTCCCGCCCCTGTTTACAAGCCCCGTAACAGGTGATATTATCGCATTAACTCCGTAACCTATTGCACCGAAAAGTTTTGGAATCGGCGCAAGATATTCAATTATCGGAATATTTGACATTTTACCCGCAACATTTTTTGTTTTTCCGTAAAAAGTTTCTCCTTTTTTAAACTGTTTTTTTACGCCCGCACAGTACTGGTGTTTGCCTTTGATGTTATTTATAAACACTTTTTTGTAGTTTGCTTTTGTAATCTTGCCCGAAACCGCATAAGTTTTTCCGTTAAACGTGAGAGAATTTATTGCGATAACAACAAGTCCGCCGTTCCCCGACATTTGCGGTCTGTGGGAATTTACTATAACCCCGTTAAGTTTTGCGCCTGTCGGAATTGTTATATATTTTGCATAAACAGGAGCGGTCGTTGTAAATGAAACATTTGTTCCGATTCTTAAGGTGTCCGCTATTGTCTGATTAGATTTTGCGGGGAATTTTTTGCCGGAGGGAATTTTTATTCCGCTTTTTTTGTCAACGGGGGTGACATTCGGGGCGGTGGTTGTGTATGCCGGCTGGCTTTTCGGAACTGTATTTTGATTATTTTGAGATGAGGAATCAATTTTGGGTAAACTTGGCAAAACTTCATAATTAAGTTTTGAAGAATTGTATTTTTTCTGAATTTCCTCATCAACAGACATATCAAGTTCATAGGCAAAACAACCCAAACTCAATAAACTAAACACTATACAACCTAATAATATTTTTTTGTTCATAATTATAAAAAATCTTAATTCTTCAAAATTTCATTAATCGCTTTTGCGGCTTTTTTGCCTGCGCCCATAGCGTTAATTGCGTTTGATTCTCCGACAGGGGCAACATCTCCTCCTGCAAAAATCATCGGAAGATTTGTTGCTCTTGTTTCTGAATCAACCTGAATATAACCTTTCGAATCGGTTATGATTTCAAGTCCTTCTGCTTGTGCTGAGCGTTGTATAATCGGGTTTGGTCCTGTTCCGAGTGCTACAATAACCGTATCAACATCTTCAACAACATATTCTCCCGTTCCGACAGGACGTCTTCTGCCTGATGCATCAGGCTCGCCGAGTTCCATAATTTCAAACTTCATCCCGTCAACATAGCCGTCTTTTTCAAGAATTTCAACAGGAGCGTGTAAGAATTTAAATATAACTCCTTCCTCTTTTGCGTGGCGGATTTCTTCCAGTCTTGCGGGAAGTTCTTTTTCTGTTCTCCGGTATAAAATTGATACCTCGTCAAAACCGACACGAACCGCTGTTCGTGCAGCATCCATGGCAACATTTCCCCCGCCGATTACGGCAACTTTTTTGCCGACTTTTAAAGGTGTCGCACAATCTTTGCACCCTGCACCCATAAGGTTTACCCTTGTTAAAAATTCGTTTGCGGAATAAACTCCGTTAAGGTTTTCGCCTTTTATGTGCATCATTTTCGGCAGACCTGCTCCCGAGCAGATGAATATTGCATCAAATCCGTCCTCTTTCAATTGTTTGATGGTTATGGATTTTCCGACAATTACGTTTGTTTTAAATTCAACTCCCATTTCTTTGAGATTTGTGATTTCTCTGTCGAGAATTTTTCTGGGGAGTCTGAAAGGGGGGATTCCGTAGCGTAAAACCCCGCCTAATTTATGTAATGCTTCAAACACAACAACTTCGTGACCTGCTTTTCTGAAATCAGCGGCAGCCGTAATTCCCGCACACCCAGAACCAACAACGGCAACTTTTTTACCTGAGGGTTTAATTTCTGTTTTTTCGGCAGAGGTGTTATCTCCGACATAGCGTTCTAATGCTCCTATTGCAACTGGTTCCCCTTTTATACCGAGGACACAGTTTCCTTCACATTGTCTTTCCTGCGGGCATACACGACCGCAAACAGACGGTAACATACTTGTTTCTCTGATAATTCTTCCTGCTTCGTCAAGGTTATCTTCTTTTAATGCTTTTATAAAATTCGGGATTTGGATATTAACAGGGCAACCCTGAACACATCTGGGGTTTTTGCAGTTCAGACAGCGGGATGCTTCAAGTTTGACCTGCTCGGGTGTCAAGTTACTTTCTACCGCCTCAAAATTACTTCTTCTTGCTATTTTATTCTGCTCTTTTACGTGTTGACGTTCAACTGCCATATAATCCCTCTTTCCTTTTAATAGTAATTGTATTTTACCCGAAAGATATAACCGTTGCAAGTACATTAAGACCGTTTTACGTTCATGTTGAAATTCGGTATATTCCCCGCTTCCGTCATAGTGTAACCACTTATTGACTTCCATTAACAATTCTTTTGCTTTTGCGTTATGGAGTGCCAGTCTGTTAAGGGTAATCAGATAAACGTGAACGAACTCGTGCATCAGAGTAGATTTATCAACTTTTTTATTGAGAAGTACAATAAGGTTTTCCGCTTCGGTACCGTCAAAATTTACTCTTTGAGATTTTATTTCTTCATGATTGTTTACATTAGGGTTGAAATTCCCCGCATTATCGGTTATACTATAATTAGCAGAACTTGCTCCTCTTTTATGGGATTGAACCATAAGAGCCTTATTGAGCAAGTTCTGCATTTTATTTTTATCAATCTTTCTAATATGTTTATTTTTATCAAGAATTGTTCTTTCAATTAAGTATTGTAGGGTGGGCAAAGCGTAAGCGTGCCCACCATTAAATTGCAGGTTGGGTATATCTGCTCAACGATTACCACATCCCGAAATCACATATTTCTACTCTCCCTCAATGAGAAGATAGTTTGCTGGGTGCGTCGTTTGACGCATCGCATAAATTTATGCTATACTAATTCTATGTTTACGGGAATTATTGAAGAAAAAGGGTTTGTAAAAAGTTTTGCCAAAATTTCTGACGGAGCGGAAATAGAAATCTCCTGCAAAACCGTTTTAGATGACACAAAAATCGGGGACAGTATTGCAATAAACGGAGTTTGTGAAACCGTTACCGAAATATCAACACTTTCAGGAACGTTTAAAGCAAAAGTTAGCGCTGAAACTCTTGCTGTTACAACTTTTAAAGATTTAAAAACGGGTGATGTCGTTAATCTTGAGCGGGCATTAACTCTCAATTCCCGTCTTGGCGGTCACATTGTATCCGGTCACGTTGATTCTGCGGGTAAACTCGTTTCCGTTGAAAACCTTTCGGAATTTTGCAATATGACTTTTGAAATTCCCTCAGAAAACTCAAAATATATTGTTTATAAGGGCTCTGTTGCTGTTAACGGGGTAAGTTTAACTGTTGCTAAGGCGGAAAATAATAAATTTACGGTTGCCGTGATTCCGCATACGTACCAAAATACAAATCTGTCGAAGTTAAAAACGGGAGATTTTGTAAACATTGAAACGGATATTTTGGGTAAATATGTTGAAAAAATGTTATCCGTGCGAGATAATAAAACTGATATCAGTATGGAATTTTTACAAGAGAACGGATTTGTGTAATGGAAAAAATATTCAGATTTGACGATATAGAAGAAGCCATAAAAGATTACGCAGCAGGCAAACCCATTATTGTTGCGGATGATGAGGACAGGGAAAATGAGGGTGATGTAATCGTTTCCGCTCAGAAAGTAACCCCTGAAATCATCAATTTTCTGGCAACAGAAGTCAGAGGGTTGATTTGTCTGGCGATTTCCCCTGAAATTGCGCAGCAACTTGACCTGCCTCAAATGGTTGAACAAAATACCGAAGGAATGAAAACGGCATTTACAATAAGTATTGATGCTGATGAAAAATACGGAGTTACAACGGGTATTTCCGCTTATGACAGAGCAAAGACGGTAGAAGTTGCTGTTGCACCCGATGCTGTTCCGTCAGATTTGCGCCGTCCGGGGCATTTGTTCCCATGTGTTGCAAGAAAGGGCGGAGTTTTGGAAAGAACAGGTCACACAGAAACCGTTGTTGATTTGGCAAAAATCTGCGGTCACAGACCTGCCGGTGTTATGTGTGAAGTTATGGCACCTGACGGCCACATGGCAAGACGTGATGATTTGAGAAAATTTGCGGATGAACATGGGTTAAAATTTATTTCTGTTGCTCAGTTAATTGCATACAGACTAAAATCCGAAAAACTTGTTACAAGAGAGGCAGAAACCTTTTTGCCGACAGCGTACGGTGATTTTAATTTGTACGCATATAAAAACGAAATCAACGGCACAGAACATGTCGCACTTGTAAAAGATGACGGCTCGGATAAAATTCCTGTCGTTCGGGTTCACAGTATGTGTCTGACGGGAGATGTTTTCCACAGTTTAAAATGCGACTGCAATTCGCAATTGCACAACGCCCTGAGATATATTGACGAATACGGAAAAGGCGCACTTGTGTATCTGACGGATCATGAGGGCAGAGGTATCGGTTTGTGTAATAAAATTAAAGCGTACAAATTACAGGAGCAGGGTCAGGATACCGTTGAAGCAAATATTTCACTCGGGTTTAAATCCGATTTAAGAGATTACGGAACGGGAGCTCAGATACTTGTTGATTTGGGTTATACGACTTTTAATCTGATTTCAAATAATCCGAAAAAGATTAAAGGGCTTGAAGGTTACGGGCTGAAGGTTAACGAACTTGTGAAGGTCCCCTCGGAAATTACTCCCTACAACCAAAGATATATGGATACCAAAAAAGAGAAAATGCACCACTATTTATAAGGAATTGATGAATGTATATTACAAAACTTTTAACGGCAGATGATTACGATAATTTTGAAGAAATATATGAAGATTTTAGGAGCAAAGCAGCGGGTGAATATAATTTTGAACTTGAACCGCTTGACTTTGACGGCTTTTTGGAGGCGCTTGACAAAGACCTTATAAAATGTGTTGTGTTGTACGAAAACGATAAGATTGAAGCATTTTTGGTATATACAACCGCAATTTCTGAAGCAGTTGAACTGAATATTATCCACAGCAAATCAAAAGAACATTTCGGAGAAATGGCGAAAGAACTGCTCGAGAAGTTTATTGATGTGACAACAACCCTGCGCAGGGAAAAAATTGTTTGCTATCCGATGTTAGGGGAACAAAAGAATTTAATCAGTGTAATAGCAAGGTTAGGGTTTAAATTTGTCGGAATAGAAGTTTTGAGATTTTTGTTTACCAAACCCGCATCACGTGAAATTTTTGACAGGGCAAGAATGGTAAGATTACCCGAGGGATATGATGTTATTCCGTGGAGTCATTCATATTTTGAAGATGCCGTAAGAGTTGTGCATGAAGCGTTTAAGGAAAGTTCGGATGCCCTGTTTGACCCGAGATTTACGACTCTTTCCGGAACACGTGATATTATTGATAAAATCGTAAACAATGTTTATGCGGAATTTATGCCAAATTCCACAAGTATTTTGCTTTATGAGGGGAAAGCCGTAGGTTTTGCGTTTATGAATCTGACTGGCGGTTCTATTGTAAATATTCCGATAGTCGGAATTTTAGAGGAGCATCAGGGCAAAGGTTTGTCAACAATAATGCTTAAACATTCAATGGATTATGTAATTAAGGCGGTTGAACGCTACGGCGCTCCGATTACCGAAATTAATACTACAACCGAAACGAATAATCTTCAGGCTTTGAGATTATATAAAAACCTCGGATTTTTGGAAGATTACAGTTATCCGCAGTCATATCTGCCGATATCTTGACCAAACGCTTAAAATCCATTAAAGTAAGTGTATGGCAGGAATTGATATAAAACGATTTTTAAACGGTTTTGGTCAGAACTATAACAGTCAGGCATCGGCGGCAAAAGCAGCGCAGCAGCCGCAGGTTCAGCCTCAGCCTGCTGCCCCAAATCCTGCTCAGGCTGCGCCAAAGCCTGCAAATGTTCCGACACCCGCGACCGTAACTCAAAATATTCCGACTTCAATGCCTGCGAATACTCCGCAGGGTCAGGCGGTTTTTGCAAAAGATATTATGGCATTTCCACGAAATGCAAACGAATTTGTCTATATGATTCAGCGGGGGATGAATCAGGCTCAGTTTAATCAGATGTTTTCCAACCAAATGGCAGCACAAAGAGCCAATCTTTCACAAATGCAGGCTCAAATTCTTGCACAGTTGCAGGGTTTGGAACCGTCAGCGGCAAAAGAAATGGTTAATGTTCAACTTGCAAGTCAGGTTCAGGGTGCGCTAAAAAACCTTGATATACTCTCAAACGGAATGATAAATCTAAATCAGGTTGCTCTGATGTTTCAAAAAAACGGGAAAGAGGCAATTACAAAACTTATTATGCAGATGACAGAGGCTTCAAAAGCAGGGGTGACAGACCTTTCACAGTTAAAAGAGATGGCAAAATTTATTAATGCAAGTGTTGCAATTGCATCTGAAAACAATCCTCAAAAGACGTTAAAACTGTTGATGTTGTTGTATCTTCCGTGGCTGCCGTTAGAAGAAGGAGTTGATTTTGATATTGAGATTCAGCAGAGTGAAGAACATGGCGAAAGTGACAGTATTCTTGTTATAACGGTTACCACAATACATTTTGGGAATGTGAAAGCAACCTTGTTTTTGGAATCTTCAAACTCTGTTCAGGTGGTTATAGAATGTGCCGAAAATTTCCCGAAAGATGATTTGCAGGACAGAATTACGGGTGAACAGAAACATTATTCAATGGATTCTGTTATGTCGTTCCAGACGGATAAAGGGATAAAACCGCAGGAAAATGTAAAACAATCTGCAAATATCAATATGAATCAGACGACCGAAATAAATCCGTATCTGCTTTTAATGGCTCACGCAATTATCAAACACATTATTGATATAGATAACAAAACCGCATAAATCATTCGGTTGATTTTTTATTGCAAAAGTAGCAAAAAATTTTCTGTTTACGGTTTAAAAAATAAATCAACTTTACAAAATTTGCAAAAATTGATATAATGTAGGCGAGTTAAGGGTATATCCAAAAGGATGTATTCGGGGTTAGAAATCGGTTAAAGACAGTAATATATCTCTTGTCAGGGGTTAAGAACCGAAAACATAGGAGCAGAATATGGCGGTAATGGCGATTAGTGGGGCAGAACTAAGCACACACAGATATAATACTACTTTCGGTGCGAGAAAAAAAACACACGATAACACACCGGAGCAGGTACAGGGCAGACATTCGGGAAATAATATGAAAAGAGTTCCTGTTGTTGTTCTGCTTGCGATGACACCTGCTATGCTGAATGGTGACAGTGCAGCAAAGGCATATCCGATAAATTCTGAACAACTGACGGAAGTCTTGGCAAATATTCCGATGCAGGAGCCTGATGAAATGACCGCAGCCTTCCCCGGAGTTAACGAAACCCAGCAGTCATATCCGCTTGGAGTTGCGTATTTTAGTGATTTAAAGGTTCAACAAATAAAACCTGCTATTGGCAATGGTGCAAAGGCAAATATCGTTCTGACAAAACTTTTAAGACAGGGCGGAGCAAATGATGTTCTTGAAGTTTATTATGTAAAACATTCATGGAAAGATAATAATATTAACCATAAGCCTCCGGAAGTTGAAGAACTTATTTATCATAATCTTGGCGGCAGTAATGATTACCTGGGTATAAAAATACGTGAAAACATATATAAGCCAAATAATAAAACAATGCACCCAGATAATGTTATGGAAAGAGAAGTAAAACTGGATGACGAGTCGGCTCAATTATTGATAGATTTGATGACCGGTGATACAAAATGGAATAATAAAACAAGTATTATATATAGAGAAACAACTAATCCAAAAGTAATGTCCCCCCAGGTGTATTAACTTTTAAGAAATGTAAAATTTTGTCAATTATATGAAATATCGGAAATTGACAGGTTTTTCATGATTTATGTGAATAATATTCGAGAAGTACTATGGCTCCAAATGTAGATAAACTAAGGCAACAACAAGGTGTGACACCACCTGCTACCACGACCCCGCAACCGGTGGCCGAAACTAAGCCTGCGGCTTCTCAACCTATTGATATGACTGCTGCCGGAAGTCAAAAAGAAGTACCGAAAACAGCGGCTTCTCAACCTATTGATATGACGGGGGGCGGTACAAGAACACAGGAGCAGACAGCTGTTCAGCCACAACCACAGGAAGAAAAATCATATACTGTTAAAAAAGGAGATACCCTCTGGGCTGTTGCAAAACAAATGCTTATTGATTCAGGAATATCAAGACCAACAAACGGTCAAATTATGGATGCAATGAATCTTATTGCAAAAGCTAACGGTTGCAACAGTGTTGAAGAATGTCGTGATAAATTCTTTAACAAAACCGGTTCAACGCTAAATTTGACAGGGCTTTCCGTTGTTGACGGGCAAATGCAATATGCAGAGCCGGTTCAATCTAAACCAACCGAACAAACTATTGTATTGAATGATGAAGAAAAGCAGCTTGCCAATAAACTAAAAGAAAAATATCCCGATTTAGAACTGGATAAAATGTCTGATGCTGAAATGAAAAAAATGCTGGACAATTTCAGGGAAAATAAACCTGATGTTATAGCAGCATTACAAAAAGAAATTACTGCGGCTCAGACTGATGCTCCACAGCAGGATTCAAGTACTCAGGTTGATGCCGAACAATTAATAAAAGAAAAACTAGGTGATGTTGAAATAACTGCTGATAATATCAATTCGGATGATATTAAGGCAAAACTTGAAGAATTTATGAAGAATGCATCTCCTGATGAAATAAAAGCAATTGCCGAATATTTACATAAGTCAGGAGTAGTTAGTGATATTATTCCAATCCCTCAACAAGCAGATGAAATTCAGTCATCAGTCAGGGAATACATATCTGCAAATCCCGATGCAACGAAACCTGTTGGCGGCACTGTTGATAAATCAGAACTTGAGATTCTTGCTGAACAAACAGGCCTTGGTGATAATTTTGATGAAATCATTGCAGAGATAAAAGTAAAAGCAAAAACTAACCCAAACAGTTTAACTAAAACAGAAGCGGAGCTGTTAGAAAAATATGATGCCCAGGTTTCCGGTGACAAAAAAGAAGACGATGTTGATATTGTTAAAATTGCGAAAAAAGTCATGGAGTCAGGTTTCTTAAAAAAGACACCTGAAGAACAGATGCAAATACTTGCAAAGATGGCACTTAAAGGGAACAAAGAATACGAAAAAATGTCACCTGAGGAGCAAAAGCAGTATCTTGCAAAAACCATGCAGGATATTATGGAAATGGCAAAAGAGGGTATTACCGGAGATTCTGCTAAGGAAAAGCAACAAATTCTTATACGGGCAATGGTTCTTATCGGAATATCAAAGAAAGAAAATATTACTATTGAGCAATTAAAACAAATGCCCTCTGCTCAAAGGGATGAAAAATTACAGAATGCGGAAAACAAGGTTCTTAATGCTACGATAAAAGTTATGTCGCAAGAATTGGGAGATATGAGTAATTTATCGTATGTGGAAAGAGTTGACAAATATGCAGATGCAATATTGAATTTAACAGACTCTGAATACGGTAAGATTACTGATTCTAAGAAAAAAGAAGAATATCGCAATAAAAAAATTGAAGAATATGCAGCTCAAATGGGTATAGATTTGAGTGACCCAAATACCAAAAAAGCGGCATATACAAGATTTGCGATAACTCTTGAACGTATTATTAATAAAGCTGCAAATGCACCTAAAGGTAAGGAAATATCTATTGCTCAGGAAATACGTAATTATAATAACAGTTCAATATATGAAAAGAACAAAGATTTAATTGCATACATACAAAGTATACCGGAAAATCAGAGAACAAAAGAGCAAAAATTAATATTAGATCAGTTAGAACTGGAAAATAGTTTGTTAAAAGGTTTACCGGATAATGCCACTTGTGGTGATGTATTAAAAAATATAGAGGACAGATTAAATAATCCCCAAAAGTATGATTTATCCGATATTGATATAAAAAGATTAGAAGGGTTAAAGAAATGTCTTGAACGTCAAATAGAAGTTTCCGGCGGCAACAGAGATATTAAGTTTGATACCTTCCTTACAAATAAAGATAGGTTAAATATTGACGGAAGAAATGTAAAGAATGATCAGGAGGCTGCTGATGTTGCATTGGGTGGTGTAAACAAAGATAACTACCGCTCTGAGAAAATGCGTGTCAAGATTAACAAATTTATTGAACATGCATCACCTGCTGAATTAATGGCAATGCGTGAAAAATTATTGCATTCAGGTTTATCTGAATCAGAAGTCGATGAAATTCTGAACAATCGTATAGATAAGGCAAATTGGGCAAGAATCATGTCAAGAGTTGATTCTCCGGAGCAGATGAATGCAATGTTCGGAATATCTAACATTTTAAGTACAGAAACTACGGATGTCACTAAAAATACTGCAAATGCCGTATCCGGATGGGAAGGTTTAAATACACGGGCAGCAATGTCTTCTTATACGGTAACCTTATCTGAATCACCGGAAGTTCTGGAATCTTTATATACCGGGGCTTATCAGAATTTGTCAAATGAAGATATTGTTGCATTTACGACAGATGCGGGTAAATCCGATAAAATGTCGGATGCAGGCAGAGCGAATGTTTATAAAACTGCTGTAACTGCCGCCCCTGATGATAATACGAAACTGTATATGGGGCGTGAATTATCTTCACGTACCGATAATGCGGCGGCATTAGAAGGTTTGGCGGCGGCATCAGATTCTATTCAGGATCAGGGTATCAGAAGTCAGTACAATTCTCATGTTGAAACTGCGGCATCTAATCTTCCTCCGACAGAGCAGGCAAAAGTTAAGACTGCTATGCAGACTGGCCAGATTTCGCAAGAAACTCTGTCTAAAACAAGTACCAGCAGCAGTTCTGCAAAATCACAAGCTCAACAAACATCACAAAATTCAAATACGCAGACTACAACAAACCCGACATCTCAAAGACAGGGTTCAGCGCAAGCTCAGGGTACTGCCCAAAATACACAGGCAGCACAGGCTCAGCAAAATCAGGCAAGAGCCGCAGCACAACAGGCTGCCGCACAGCAAGCCGCTCAATTAAGACAGCAGGCTGCAACTAATCCGATGACTTTCGGTTCTTCTTCAACCGTTTCAGGTTCATCATCGGTTTCTTCATCTTCAACAACGTCAACTTCATCAACTTCTTCAACATCAAGTTATGATGATGCAGATTCGGTTGTCGGCTATACAAAAGCGGAAGCACAGGCTATCGCTCAGGCGGATGAGGAAAAACGTCTTGAGCTTATGCAAAAAGTTCAGGAATTAAAAACGGATATTGACAATTCTATTGAAGAATGGGAAGCACGTCACAGAAAACTTACCACAGAAGAAGGCGATGTTATAACCGCAGGTGCAGCAATTGATGCCGCAATTGAGGCAATAAATTCATCCGCATACACTCCGAGTGAAAAAGAAGAATTAAAATCTCGCATAATCAAAGCAACTTCTATTGATGAAATTTATGAAATTCTCGTAAGTAAATCTGTAGATATTGTCCATGTTAAAGATAAAATTTTAGATTTACTGAGTACAAGCGGTTCTGGTACAAGTGTCCGTAACGTTGTGGCAGAGGTTATCGGGGATGATACAGTTGTTAAAGAATTGTTCTTGAGTACATCAAGTACAAGTGTTAAAAAAGAGCTTCTCAATCTGATGTCACCGGATACTGTTGTAGAACTTCTTGCTTCAAAACAAATTTCAAATATTGCAGATGTTGACCATAAAATTTTGAGGACATTCCTTGAAAAAAATATTTATTCAATGTCAAATACCGAGTTTAATGAGTATCTGAAACATTTGCCGTTGGATGACAGAATGGCGCTTGTTGAAATGAGAAATAACGCAAGAGGAATAACCGCAAAAATGAATGTTCCGGCAGGGGAAGCTCATAGTGCGGATATGCCGTCACCTGTTTCACAAGATGAAGAATTGCCGCCTGCATCCGGTCAAAATTCTCCGCTTGGGAAAGGTGAGATGTCAAGAACTTTGGCTGACGGTTCAGTCATAACCCGGCAGGGTTCAGGCTTTGGTGCTGTCAGCGATACCGATTTTGACACATATCAGGTACTTTCGCCTGACGAGGTAAAAAGGCAGCAGGGTGCTCCTATCGGAATGGATGATGAAATTCTTACTGTCGGTTCGGCAGAATGGAATATGAAATATAACAGGAACAACGTCCAGACAACCGCATTTACTCTCAACGCTATGGATGAAAATGATGAAGATGACGGAATTGGCAATATAATGTCCACAAAAGGTAATTTTAAAGGTACGCGTATTAAAAAGAAATATAAGCCCGGCGGTTTTAACGCAATGGGATAAATTACAGCAATACCTGCGTCGCAAGAATAATTCTGTGACTGTCTTTTTCACTTTGATTATCGCAAAAGACGTAGTTTAATACGACTTTCAATGCCTGCCCTTTTATAAACCAGTTTAATCCGATTGTGTATTCCCGTCTCAGGTCATGTTTTTGACTTCTGTTCGGGTCAAACTGGTCTATTCTTCCGATAAGTTGCAGATGCGGATTGAATTTCCAGCCCAAAGTATATGCCCATCCGCAGGATTTATTTTCGGAAGGTCCGGTTGAGCCGTTTGAACCGTTTGCAATTGCCGCCTCAAAATTTGTCCATAATCTCTTGTGGTTATAAGAAATGTATGCACTTCCTATGTTGTATTCGGTATGGTTATGTCCGTGGTTATAGCCTCCGCCGATAACAAGTTTTCCGTATTTTTCCGATTTTTTCCCGAAGGGTTTAAAGTTTATCCAGCCGTTAAATTCTGCTCCTGGAAAACCGTGTATGATGTATCTTCCGCCGCTTCCTGCAAAAAGGTTATAGTCAACGTACTGATAGTTTCCGATAACTTTTACCCCAAGTGAGCGGTAATTCCCGTAATTTCTCGCAATTTGGGAGCGGGTTACAAACGGCAGAATGTATGCCGATTTACCCCCCTCAATCCCAGTATTGACTCTTGAATAACCTGCAATAATCTGATGATTTGGAATGCTGGTGTTTACTATAAAAGCATCCGAGAAAACACGTTCAAGATAGTTTGTCCCTCTTGTGGGAATCGGGTTAAAAGTTAGTTGGAATTTGAAATTAGGATTTCTGAACGACCCGTATGTGCCGATTTGAGATTCCGTGTTGTTGTATCTTGTGGAATAATTGTCATCAATCCATAACGATTGAAGGTTACCTTTATAGCCAATCCATGGGTGAAGTTTGCTGATTGCACCTTTTTCAAAGTTAAAAGTCAATTCATCTTCAAGTAAGTATGAAGGAACATCCGTTCTTGTGATTTTACTGTGTAATATTTTTCCAAAAAGGGAGTCTTCTTGTTGTATATTTTTAACTTCCGACTTTTGGACAGGTTGGTCAAGTTTTTTGAACAATTCAAATTCAACTTCGTCATTTTCTGATGCCTTATCTGTTGTGACATTTTCTTCTTCGTTTTTTTGAGTTTCAATATTGCCCAAATCCAAAACGACTTCATTTTCCTGCGGGGTTTCAAGAAGTTCCTGCGCAATAAATTCGTTTGCTGTCGCTTTTTGAGTTGTTGACAGCATAAGTGCAAGGCAAAATGTCAGGAGTATGATTTTTCTTTTTAACACTATTTATTATTCCAAGACTTGTTCATTTCAGACGCACAGGGGTTTTATAAAGCATCTTGCATGATTTTGATTTCGTTGTGTTAAGATTATATCACAATTTTTTTGAAAATAAAAGTTTTTATAGTATATTTTTGGTATGCCCAATATTTTGAAAAACGAAAAAGATTTAAAAATAAAAGCCCCGATTGTAGAAGCCCTGAAAACTGCTTATGACAATCCGACATACCAGTTTCATATTCCGGGTCATACCAAAGGATTTGGTACACTTCCTGATTTTAGAAATTTAGTAGGAAAAAAGGCGTTAACTGTTGATACAACTGATGAATTTGATAATTTGGGTACGTTAACTCCCGCAACAGGACCTATAAAAGAGGCGGAAGAACTTGCTGCGTCTGCTTTTGGAGCAAAAAAAACTTTCTTTTTATTGAACGGCTCAACTGTCGGTAATCTTGCTATTGCAATGGGTTTAACCAAAAGAGGACAAAAGGTTATAGTTAACAGAAATTGCCACCGCTCGGTTTTGACGGGTTTAATCATATCAGGAGCCGATCCGTTGTGGATAATTCCCGAAAAACTCAGCGAATGGGGGTTATGGGGAAATATCGAAGCCAAAGATGTTGAAAATCTTTTGAAAAAGAATGATGATGTTTCAATGGTTTGGATTACAAATCCGACTTATGAGGGTGTTGTTTCCGATATAAAGGCAATTGCAGACATCTGCAAAAAATATGATGTTCCTTTGGTAGTTGATGAAGCACACGGCTGTCTTTGGAATTTCAACGAAAAACTACCCGAAACTTCATTAAAACTCGGGGCGGATATAGTTGTGCATTCACTTCACAAAACCGGCGGCAGTATGAGTCAGTCCTCGATGCTTCATATCAGCGAACATTCAAAGATTTCAAGCGAGGATGTAGAACGTGCTTTAATGCTTTTACATACCACAAGTCCTTCATTGATGCTTTTGGGAAGTTTGGATGCAGCAAGGGCGAATTTGCAGTCACCCCGAGGTCAGAAACAATTATCAAGAGCAATAGCAAATGCAAAATATCTGCGTTCCGAAATTGACAAAATGAAATCAATTCATCATCTTAAAGCGGGTTTTGGGTTTAAAACGGATGTAACAAAGATTTTTATAAAAGCGGACGGACTGTCAGGAAAACGGTTAGAGTCAATTTTGGAAATTGATTTTGGAATAGAGGTTGAAAGTGCATCCGATGAGGGGCTTTTGATACTTTCAAATATAGGGAATAAACGTTCTGATTTTGAGTATCTGGCACAATGTCTGCATAAGATTGATACACATAATTATAAAGACATCTACTATCTTGAAAATAAAAAGCATATGCCTATGCTGACTCCGATTATAAAGAAAAATCCGAGAGATGCTTATTTTTCAGAAAAAGAGATTATCCCGAAAAGTGAGGCGGTCGGAAGATTATCGGGCGAAGTCGTTGCGGAATGTCCTCCCGGAATTTCAATTCTTTTGCCTGGTGAACTTATAACAGAAGCACATCTTCCGTATCTGACCGATTATGATGTAATAGAGGTGCTTGTTTAATTTCATCTCATATAGTTCATGAGTGCATAGAAAAAGCTCCTGTCGTTTTGCAATTCGTAATGCGGGTTGTAGAATTGGAAACCGTGTTTTGCAGGAAATGTGTCATTCATTGCATCAGTCAAATCACAATATTTTTTATATGCTGCTTTTTCACCTTTTCTTGCGGTAACTTCCGTAAAATTTTCATAATATTTTTTGGTATCAACACTTGGCGGTGTGTAATGTTCGCTTCCGTATATATATTTTTTTATAAGCGGAATTTCATCAATTGTGTATGTCGGATTTTCGCCGATACTGTCAAAAATAACATCGGTTTGGTATCCCGTACATTTCTCATCCCATTTTACGTGTTCAAATTCGTGTCCGGCAGTTGCGACTATTCTGCTTCTGTCATCTATAAGCCCTTGTTCTGTTGAAATGTTAATATTAACGGTATCATCCGCCATTGTGCCGGTACTTCTGTAAAATCCGCAGCCTTTTCCGGGCTTTTTATAAATTTTTATCTGTGGGTCTAAGAAAAATAAATTTGCCTCATCTTTTACCGCATTGGAAATTCTTCTTGCAAATTTTGTATTCGGGCTTGTATAAGAAAGAAAATAAGGATGCTCCGCAATTTCTTTTAATTCGGGTGAAGATACTTCTGATTTTATTAACGAATGCTCTCCAACCGCATACATATCCGTTTCATATTCGTTTCGGATAAATTTCGGTGCGGTTCCTTTTTGTCTTTGCTCAATTGATACGGCTTCATATTTCGGACGAATAACTCTTTTTGAATGTGTCATTATGGGGACGGCTTCATCGGTATGAGAAATGACTTCTTCTCCTATTTCGCTTATTTTCCCGTTTGTTCGGGTGAATGAAGTTATTTTTCTTGCAAGTATGTCTTTTGTGATGTCGTCTGTTTCGCTCACGGTCATTTCGTCAGGAAAAAGTTCTGTGTATTTTCTGACGGTTTGGGTTACGTTTTTACCGTCATTTTTTCTGAAAACTCTGGTTAACATTTCTCCGTTTTTATCACGAAATGTAAATATATCCGTTGTTAATGCACCTTTTTTTACCCGTATTGAGTCAAAAGTTTCGGCTTCTTTCGGTATGACAAAATCTTTAAATTTCCCCTTTTTAACGGCTGTTCCCAAATCTTTTCTCAGTAATTTTGTACCGTTTGCAGCAATTCTCAATACATTCATATCGTTATTGTCCCCTATGGTAACATAAAGTTTATTTCGTAAAGATTATTGACAGTAAAATCCGTTTTTTTTACATTACTTTATGATAATTTATTATCTTTTCAGGTTAACAAATTCGGGAACCTGATTTTTTGATTTCTGCATAAGCAGATATTGTTCTTTTAATTTTGCTTTTTCTTCCTCATCAGCAGTTTTAGCTTTTTCATTCATCTGGGTATAAAGTTCTTTTTCAACCTCGTTGGTTTTTGTGTAAACATCCATTTCTTTTCCTTTTTTGAAGGCGTTTACATTGCCGTCATAGTTGATTTTGGGGGCTTTGAAAAGTGTGTAAAGGAGTGCAAAGCCGCCCACAAACATTGCAACAAGTCCTGCAAATGCACCCAGTCCAAGCAGGGCTTTCATCCCGCCCGATGCGTTTTTGTGCTGTTTGTTAACAATATGTTCCGCTTTATCAGCCATTTCGTTGAAGATGAAATCCCCGTCCAAAAGTTCAAACAACAACCTTGCACCGACTGCCAGACCGCCTAAAAAAGTTACCTGAATGAGTTTCATTTTTTCGCCTTTTTTGGAAATCGGGTTTTCGGCTGTGTTCTTTTGCGGTGCGTTTTGTGTTTTTGTATTTGATGCACCGAAAGAGTATGTGTTGTATGAAACGGGGCTAATGTTCATTTAAGATTAAACTCCTTTAACCATTAATCCGTTGCCGTTGTTTGCCATCTGAACGGTTGCAAAGTGGTTAACCTTGGTATCCAAATCAACATCTTCATCTTTAACTTCGTTGTTTACTTCTTCCATAATGTTTGATTTCAAATCTTTTTCACGGCTGAAAACATCCATTTCTTTTTCTCTTGTGTATGCTTTTACTTTTGTATCATAAAGTTTTGCGGGTAGTGTTAATGCCATTGTAATTGCGGCAACTGCGGCACCTATACCGCCAAGTTTCCATGCTCTGTTTTTTGCACCTGATTTTATAAAGCAGCTTCCTATTCCTGCTGCAATACCGCCTGCTAATGCGCTTCCGCCGATTGAACCCCAAATTGCCAAACCTTTTTCTGTACCGCGGTTGATGGGGTTTTCGTATTCACTATTCTTGCTTGTAAAATATGGTTTTGCTGAATAACTGCTGATTGCTGATATGTTCATTCTACACTCCTTTGATTAATTACTTTCACACTTTTGCTCATTATAACAAACATAAAGGTAAAAAATTGCTATTATTTCTGAAATTGTAAATATTTATTAATATATACTGCCGTAACATTATGTAAAGGAAATTTGAAAATAAACAAATTTGTGTTATTATGAACACACAAAGAAGAAGATAACTAATAAGGGGAAAAATATGATTTCAGTTAACGATTTTAAAACGGGTTTGACACTTGAATTGGATAACGGACTCTGGTCAGTTGTTGAATTCTTACACGTAAAACCGGGTAAAGGTGCAGCGTTTGTTCGTTCAAAATTGAAAAACGTAATCACCGGTCAGGTTGTTGAAAAAACATTCAGAGCGGGTGAAAAAGTTGCAAAAGCAACATTGGACAGACGTGAAATGCAATACCTTTATAAAGAAGGTTCATCGTACGTTATGATGGATAATGAAACTTATGATCAAACTCACGTGGATGAAGCTCAAATCGGAAGCGGTGTAAAATATTTAAAAGAAAATATGAATGTTATGATATTGACTCACGAAGGCAGAATCATCGGTGTTGATATTCCTGCTCACGTAGAGCTTGAAGTTGTTGATACTCCTCCGGCAGAAAAAGGAAATACTGCTCAGGGCGGTACAAAACCTGCTACCCTTGAAACAGGTGCTGTTGTTAACGTTCCGTTCTTTGTTGCAAACGGAGATATTATCAGAGTTGATACCAGAACTAATGAGTATTTGGACAGAGTGTAATTTTATTACAGTTTATCCGTTAAAATAAAAGGAATTGTAAAATGAAATTTGAAACAGAATATATTGAAAAATTAGCGAAAATAATAGCAGAAACGGGTTTAACCGAAATTTCAATGGAGGACGGCGAGCAGGCAATAACATTGAGAAAAGATGTTATTGTTACATCAGCTCCGCAATCGGTTGCTCCGATGCCGATTGTTGCACAACCGGCTCCGTCAACTCCTGTTGCAGCATCACCTGTTGCATCTGAAACGGCTAAAAAAGGAACTCCGATTACATCTCCGATGGTTGGTACATTCTATAAATCACCATCGCCTGATGCAGAGCCGTTTGTTTCTGTCGGTTCAACCGTTAAACAGGGCGATGTTGTTTGTATAGTCGAAGCAATGAAAATGATGAACGAAATTGAAGCCGAAGTTTCAGGTAAGGTTGTTGAAATTTGCGTTGAAGACGGACAGCCTGTTGAATTCGGTCAGGTTTTGATGTATGTGGAATAGAAGGTGAGAAAGTGAGAAGTCGGGAAAGGCTGGCGTAATATTCCCGACCTTTTGACTTCTTGATGCCCTGCCCTCATGAAAAGGTATAGGATATGTTTAGAAAAGTTTTAATAGCAAACAGAGGTGAAATAGCCGTAAGAATTATAAGAGCGTGTCGTGAATTAGGGATTCCGACAGTTGCAATTTATTCGCAGGCGGATGCAAATTCGCTCCACGTAAGACTTGCAACAGAGGCATACTGTATCGGACCTGCAAAGAGTTCGGAAAGTTATCTGAGTATTCCTGCGATTATGTCGGCGGCAATGGTATCTGGCGCAGATGCAATTCATCCGGGTTACGGTTTCATGTCAGAAAGAGCTGATTTTGCTGAAATTTGCGAAAAACAGGGTATAAAATTTATAGGTCCGAGTTCGGCTGCAATGCGCAAAATGGGCGATAAAGCAACTGCACGTCAAACAATGATAGATAATGACGTTCCTGTTACTCCGGGAACAGGTATCGTTCAGACTGTTGAAGAAGTTCAGGAGTTTGCAAACAGAGTCGGTTATCCGATTATTTTGAAAGCAACCGCTGGGGGCGGCGGAAAAGGTATGAGAATTTGCCGTAACGATGATGAAGTTAAACTGAATATGGAACTTTGTCAGGCTGAGGCAAAAAATTTCTTTGGAAATCCTGATGTGTATGCAGAAAAATACCTCGAAAACCCCCGTCATATTGAAGTTCAGATTTTGGGCGACAGTTTCGGAAATGTTGTTCATCTTGGCGAAAGAGATTGCTCTATTCAGCGTCGTCACCAAAAGTTACTGGAAGAAGCACCCTCGCCTGCAATTGATGAAGAAACCAGAGCACAAATGGGTGCGGCAGCGGTTCGTGCGGCAAAGGCAATAAACTACGAAGGGGCAGGAACCTGCGAATTTTTGCTTGACCATGACGGCAGTTGGTATTTTATGGAAATGAATACCAGAATTCAGGTCGAACACTGTGTTACCGAAATGATTTCTCACGTTGATTTAGTCCGTCAACAGATATTAATTGCATCAGGCGAGCCTTTAAGTTACAAACAGGAAGATATAAAACTATACGGTCACGCTATTGAATGCCGTATTAATGCGGAAAACCCCGCAAAAGGGTTTATGCCGAATCCCGGAGTTATTTCGGGTTATCTGGCACCCGGCGGCTTCGGGGTAAGAGTTGATTCTCACGTTTATCAGGATTACGAAATTCCGCCTTATTATGATTCAATGATAGGCAAACTCATTTGCTGGGGGCGTAACAGAAATGAAGCAAGACGCAGAATGTATCGTGCCTTGAAAGAATATGTTATCACAGGTGTTGAAACCACCCTGCCTTTCCATCAGGATATTATTGAAGACGAAGTATTTATGAGCGGTAATTTTAATACCGGATTTATTGAAGAATACTATAAACGCAAAGGCATCAAAGAGTAAGTAGGTTGGGCACACTTGTCCAACACAATATGTAAGTTGGGCTTTCAGCCCAACACGTTACTTTGTGTTAGTATTTTTATATGAATTATCGCAGAGTATTTATACAAAATTCTTATCTACATATAATAATATTAAGTTATCAGAGAAAACCTGTTTTTATTGAAAATATTAATTTATTAAAGCAGGCAGTCAAAAATGCGAAAATATATTTTGATTTTGAAATTGTTGCGGGGTGCATTTTACCTGACCATATACATTTAGTTTTGAAACCCGAAAATATAAAAGAGTACCCCAGAATTATTACTTCAATAAAATATTATTTTTCAAGAAATTATGTTGGGCTGGAAAGCCCAACTTACAACACGCCAGTATGCCCAACCTACAATGATTTAAAACAGGGTTATAAAAACAAAAGCGAAAAAGGGATATTTCAACACAGATATTATGAGCATACAATTGTAGATGAAAATGAATTAAATACGATTATCGACTACATCCACTACAACCCGATAAAACATGGTTATGTTAAAATGGCAAAGGATTGGGAATATTCAACCTTCAAAAATTTTGTAAAAGATGGGTATTATGATGAGAACTGGTGCGATTTTTCGCGATGTGAGGATTTAGACTATGAATAATTATGATGATGCGGTTAAACTGTTGACATCTTCGGGAAAATTCAGAATTTCTCTCGGGTTAGAACGAATTTCGGCGATTTTGGATTTGCTTGGTAATCCGCAGGACAAACTCAACTGTATTCATATTGCCGGAACAAACGGCAAGGGTTCGGTTTGTTCAATCATTGCATCAATACTTAATGAGGCGGGCAAAAAAGTCGGACTATATACCTCTCCGCACCTTTTTAAATATACAGAACGGATAAAAATCTGCGGTGTTGATATATCAGATGAAGATTTTACAAAATACGTTTTTGAAATCTGTGATTTGGCAGAGAAAAATAATATCGACTTAACGGAGTTTGAAATATTAACAGCGGTGATGTTTAAATGTTTTGCGGATAACGGGGTTGAAGTTGCGGTTTTGGAAACGGGCTTGGGCGGACGTTATGATGCTACAAACGTAATCAAAAAGCACCTTTGCAGCGCAATTACCCATGTTGATTTTGACCATACCGAGCGGCTGGGGGATGCTCTTGACAAAATCGCTTATGAAAAAGCGGGAATTATGAAAAAAGATTGTCCCTGTATAGTTTTTGAGGGTAAAGAGGTTTATTATGATGTTGCAAGAGAAGTTGGTGCGTTGTTAGAGGTTATTTCGCCATATACAACCTCACAAAAGGATGATGGAAATACGCTTACACTCAGGGGTATTAACCAAAGAGAGAATCTGGGGCTTGCGTTAGCGGTAATTGAGAAAGTATTTCCTGAAATTTCGTGGCTTGCTGTTGAAAAAGGTCTGAAAAATGTCAAACATCCCTGTCGTTTCCAGTATATCGCCGAAAAAAATCTTATAATTGACGGTGCACACAACCCCAACGGTATAAAATCCCTTGTTGAAAACCTTGATTTTTATTACCCAAATCAAAAACGCAGGTTTGTTTTCGGGTGTCTCAGGAATAAAGATTACAAAACTATGCTGAATACCTTGTTAAATGTGGGTGATGAGGTTTATTTTTACCATTTTTCACATCAAAATTCTGCGGCATTTGAACAGTTGCAGGCGGTTAGTCCCGTAAAAGCGCAGGAATTGACAAAAGATACCGTAATAAATTTCGGTGACGGTCATCTTAATATTATCTGCGGTTCGTTGTATATGATATGTGAGCTTGTAGAAAGATTTGGGATAGATATTTCAAAGTAAATTGATATGTTTTCAATTATTTCCCCCTCACCCTAACCCTCTCCCACAAGGGGCGAGGGAATTGACAAGTTTGGCTTTCAGCCCAACAAAAACACTGTAAAAATTTTTCATTATCCATTTTCAATTTTCAATTATTTTCCCTTCCCCCTTGCAAATAAAAAATGTTTGTAATACGATGAACTTAGCCGAAATAGGCTTTGGTATGCCTATGAAGTGAAGTAAACGTAAGTCGGGCTTTTGTCCGGCACAACCAAAAGGAGAAACGAAATGCCAAAATTAAAAACACACAGATCTGCTGCAAAACGCTATAAAGTATCTGCAACAGGCAAAATTATGAAAAGACAGGCTGGCATAGGCCACTTGCTCCAACACAAATCATCATCAAGAAAACGCAGAATTTTCAAGATGGTTGAGGTTTCTGAGTCACATGTAGCACTGGTATCCAAAGAGTTACCATACAAGAAGTATTCAAGATAGGAGCATAGAAAATGAGAATTAGACGTGGTAATGCCGGTGTTAAAAGACACAAAAAAATATTAAAACTTGCTAAAGGTTTTATAGGTGCAAGAAGCAGAATTTTTAAAGTTGCAAACATTGCAGTTATGAAGGCTCTGAAATACGCTTACAGAGACAGACGTACTACAAAACGTAATATGAGAAGATTATGGATTGTTAGAATTAACGCTGCTGTAAGAGAACGTGGAATGAGCTATTCAAGATTCGTAAATGCTTGCAAAAAAGCAAACATTGTTATCAACAGAAAAATGATTGCTGACCTTGCAGTAAGAGATAAAGAAGCATTTGACGTACTTTTTGAAACTATTTCAAAATAGTCAGAGTGTTCTTTAAGGAATTAAATGGCGGATGATATATTTCATTCGCCATTTTTTAAGTAAAAAGAATTTATGTTATTATATTGATATTATGTCTGATAAAGGGATAAAAGATTATATAAAAGAACTTTTGACAATAGCAGCCCCTATAATCATGGGAAACCTTGGGTTTATTCTGATAGGATTAGGGGATGTGGTCGTTGCGGGAAGACACTCAACCCAGACGTTTGCGGCAATAAGTATTGCAACCGCAATTGTTAATTGTATTATGACAATAGCGATAGGGTTGACGGGAAGTATTTCGCCCCTTTTGTCAAATTACAGGGGGCAGAAGAAGCCCATTAAAAGATATTTTTATCCGTCTGTCAGATTTGCGGGATATCTGGCGGTAATATCATCGTTTGCTATTTTTGCGTTTATTCCGCTCATTCCGAAAATGGGGTTTGAAAAAGAACTTATTGACCCTATTCAGCAATATATGTTTATAAGTGCATTGAGTACTTTTGGCGGAAGTCTGCATCATTCAATGAAGGAATTTTTGCAGGCATTTGAAATAGTCATGTTCCCGAATTTGCTGACGATTTTTTCGGTATTTTTGAATTTGGGACTGAACGTACTTTTTGTTTTCGGATGGGGACCGATTCCATCAATGGGTGCTGTCGGACTTGCCGTTTCAAGTTTTTTTGTAAGATATTTTATGGGGTTTGCCCTGATGATATATTGCAAATGTATCATGCGGGTTAAAAACTACCACGAAAAAGGATACTATAAGAACCTTGTCAAAATCGGGCTGCCTATATCTCTGGCGATTTTGGTTGAATTTGTTGCGTTTAACAGTATTGCAATATTTATGGGCAGGGTTGCGGGCGTGTATGCGGCGGCACAAAATCTTGTTTGCACCCTTACAACGGTTTCATTTATGATACCTTTTGCTATTTCAAATGCTATAGCGGTTAAGGTCGGATATGCAAACGGAGCGAAGAATTATACGGATTTGAGGAACTTCTCGTTTGTCGGAACGGGCATGTCAATTGTATTTATGGTATTCAGTTCGTTAATATTCCTGATGTTTCCGAAACAAATTGTTGGAATTTTTACGGTTGATGAAAAACTGTTTAATGTTGCAATTCCGGTTATGCTTATTTTGGCAATATTTCAGGTATTTGACGGTTTGCAGATTTCGTTATCTGGAATCTGTAAGGGGATAAAACAGACAAAAATTGTTCTGATAGCGAATTTTATAGCGTACTGGCTTGTTTCGATTCCGCTTGGATATACTCTTGCGTTTAAGTATGGTTTTATGCTGAGAGGTTTCTGGATGGGGCTTGTTGTTTCTTCTGTAATTCTCTGTACAACAATGATTTTAATGCTTCGCAAATACTTCGTGCGGGTTAATTCATAAAAATTCTGTCCAAGAATACGAAATACCATGGTCTGTCAAATTAAACCATGGTAATTAAACTTTTATAAT
>CAMHMW010000008.1 GCA_946186335.1 uncultured Candidatus Melainabacteria bacterium | reverse complement strand
GTACCGCTTCCGCCGTTTGTAACACCGGTAATCGTACTTGCGCCCAGTACACTCAGAGTCATTGTTTGCTGCACAAAGAATAAACCTGCCAGCACAGACGCCACGATTCTTCTTTGAGTCTTTCTACTTTGTCTCATCATGGTTAATCCTTTCATATTTATTATTTTCTCTATTAAATTCTTTCAATTTAGACCTCATATCATTCTCTTTTTTACACTCTTCACGCTTTTTGGGTAATTTAGCATGACATGACTATTACTATATATATAAACGTTTTTTTTTGCGTATTCTTTAATGTTTTTGAGTAAAAACATCAAAAAATTTACATTTCTTAATTAAATATAAAGGTAGATTAGCTCACTAATCTACCTTCTATTTTATTTGATTTTTAGTATTTGCTTATCATTCAAAGAGTTTATTTTTCTATATAAACTCTATTGAATGACGGCTTTCGTCTGTTATTTCAGAGAGATATTGTTTACATCATCCAGAATCATGTTCAGGTACAGAATTTGGTTTGCCGTTGCCTGATCCAGATTTATAAACTGGGCACCTGCTCTGGTTGTTGATGCGGATACAACTTTTACGTCTGCTTTAATATCTATTCCGCCGTATGAGATGTGGACCGGAATTATGTCGCCGACTTTAAGGTTGTTGTCGTGTTTGACTGAAATTCCGCCTCTTGATACATCTAACAGTCCCGCAACGCCGTTTGTCTGTTCCATTGCAATCGGGTTTCTGTTGTCAGATACCGTGTATCTTGCAAATTGACGTTTATCAATTGAATCTACTGCATCATCAATGATTTTTCTTTGGATGAATGTTATACTTCCGTCAGGATCGTCATCGGTGTCGGTATCAATATCTGTATCAGTATCGTCATCGTCATCTACGTCCGGATCAATATCCGTATCGGTATCAGTATCCGTATCGTTGTCAGTATCGGTATCGTTATCCGTATCATTGTCGTTGTCGGTATCATTATCACTGTCCGTATCGTTGTCAACGTCTGTATCATTGTCGTTGTCATTGTCGGTATCAGTATCTAAGTCCGTATCTGTATCGTTATCGGTATCTGTATCGGTATCAATATCGGTATCTGTGTCAATATCAGTATCTGTATCGGTATCGTTATCAGTATCACCGATGTCATCATCCGTATCAGTATCCGTATCTGTATCTAAGTCAGTATCGGTATCGTTATCAGTATCATTGTCGTTGTCCGAGTCGGAATCATTGTCCGTGTCGTTATCCGAATCTGAATCGTTATCGGTATCGGTGTCTAAGTCGGTATCTGTATCGTTATCAGTATCCGTATCGGTATCAACGTCTGTATCTGTGTCAATATCAGTATCTGTGTCTGTATCAACATCGGTATCTGTATCGGTATCGGAGTCTAAGTCGGTATCCGTATCAGTATCCGTGTCGTTGTCTGTATCGGTATCATTATCCGTATCTGTATCAGTGTCTATATCCGTATCTGTATCGTTATCCGTATCTGTGTCAGTATCTGTATCAATATCGGTATCGGTGTCAACGTCCGTATCCGTATCGGTATCGGTATCAGTATCCGTGTCTGTATCAGAGTCTAAATCAGTATCCGTATCTGTGTCTGTGTCATTGTCAGTATCGGTATCTGTGTCGTTATCTAAATCTGTATCCGTGTCAGTATCGGTATCAATATCGGTATCTGTGTCAATATCGGTATCTGTATCGATATCTGTATCGGTATCAATATCTGTATCTGTATCGCCTTGGCTAGGTTCGTCTTCCATTTCTAACGGAGTAGCATCAATAACCCCGTCATCATCGTCAACGTGAGATTCCTGACCGTCAAATATTCCGTCACCGTCACCATCATGATAGTAGTAATTTCTTTCGTGTTCATCTCTGCCGATATCTGTTACATCGTCAGGTCTTACGGCATGTCCTGTCGGAATTGCCGGTTCGCCTTCACCGTTATAAATACCTGCAACTTTATTTGTTGACGGGTCAACTTCTTTTGTATAACCGTTTTTACCAAAGTTTACGTGGATTCCGTTAGCATAAATTTCATCTGCTGTGATATCCAGTTTGCCGCGGTCGATTACTGCGTTATTTACTCTGACAACAGAATTAGCATCCCCTCTGTAACCGTCACGGTCAATTCCGTCAGGTCTTGTGTACGGGTTGATGTCTAATGCTTTAACAACTACATTATTCGGTAAGATTTCGTGTTTGTAATCTTCGCCGTCATAGCCGCCGTCATAAGTCCAGCCATCGTGTGAAGGTCCGAAGTAATCAACATATTTTCCGTCAGGACCAACCAATGAAGGTTCGTTGATGTGACCGATGTTATCAATTGTCAGGTTTGTACCTCTTGTAACAACCTTCATGTCACCTTCTGCGGTTATATTTTTAATATGTGTGTTACCGCCAAACTCAGCATCAATGTCGCCTTCTCTTGCAACCATATTACATACTTCTGTTGTCTGGTTCTTTTCATCACTTTGTGCTTTTATGTAAATATTTTCGTTAGCAAGTGCGTCCATTGCATATTCGGGAGATTTTGTCTGGTTGAACGTAATCTTATTATCTTTTGAACCGATGCTGCCGTTTGAAATCATTGAGATTCCCCAGCCTTCAATATTTGCTTTGCTTCCGTCGGATGAAACGTTCAGCATATCGTAGCGTTTTCCGTCAGCAACTCCGTTGAATGCATGACCTGAATCGTCAACAGTTAATATTACACGACCGTCAGCCTTGATTGCATCAATATTCATATCAGAGTCAATTGCCGCATAGTTGATAACCAAATCGTCAGGTTTTGTTACTGCTTTTGTATTTGTTGTTGTAGCATTAACTTTTCCTTTAATCATTCCGTTAACGGATTTTTTGAAATCTCTTGAATTGTCGGACTTAACACCAATACCTGTGCAGCCTGTACCTGTGCAAGCACCCTGTTGTACGGGTAAACCGATTGTTCCGTTTGTTGCGGTCATTGTCAAATCACCGTCAGCAACAAGAAGAACTTTATCAACACCGTAATTTAATATGCTTGCATCGTTGGCATTTATTGTAATGTCATTGCCTGCTGTTACATATTCTTTATTAGATGTTTTGTCGCCGATTACAATATTACTGTTGTTACTTGTCATTGTGACATTATTTTTAGCATTCACAAGACCTTCAACATTTAATCCGCCTTTGATTTCTGTTCCGTCGGATAAGGTGTTCATATATTGATTTGAACTTGTATTTGTTAATATGATATTTTTGTCACTTGAAACACGTCCTGATGATTTGATATTTAAACCTTTGTCACCGGTGTTAACCATTGTTAAATCATCACCTGATTTTGTGGTTCCGGTAACATTAAGTCCTGCGTTACCGTCGTTGTAGTATTCTGATTTTCCTGCAACATCTACTGTGCCGGAAATATTAATTCCGTCAACACCTTTTTCTGTGTTGTAAACCAAAATATCACCGTTTGTAACTTTAACATTACCTGCAATATTTAATGCGCCTGTGTTATTGTTAGCCGGAATGTCAGGAGTTGTTGTTCCATGTTTTCCTGTTCCGTATCCGTTATATACAGACATATTGCCGTCGTGGTTTATTGTGCTGTCGGAGGTGATATTTAAACCTTTTTCTCCGGTGTTTTTAAGAGTCAAATTGCCTTTTGTATCGATATTGCCTTCTATTGTTAAACCGTTATTTGTATCAGATACAACTCTTGTATCCGTAATGTTCGTAATTTTTGTGTCACCGTTATTATATACATAACTGTTTTTGCTCAATACTAAATTTCCGGCATCGTTTTGAATTTCCAGATTTCCTGATTTATTCATAACTTTGCCGTTGATATTCATATCGCCGTGAGCATAAGAATTTGAACTGATGGTTGAATTTTGAATTAAAGTGTTGCCGTTTTGACCATAGTTTACAACGGCTCCGTTCATATCAATCCCGCCGCCGACTGAAATAATATCAATTTTCCCGCTGTTTGATACAAACTGGTTACCTGATGATGTTTTAATATTGTCGGTATTAACCAAATTGTTAAATAATGCATCGGCTGCTGAATTTGAAGAATATACACCTCTTTGATTTTCTTTTACACCTGTTGCGATAACAGCATTATTACCGGTAGTAATTTTTCCCGCGGTCATTATTCTTGCTGCATCTGTTGTAACTACTTTACCGTTAATAGTTATTGGCTTGGTGCCGGGTGCAATCTGTCCGTCTGAAAAACTTTGCAATAACTGTGCACCGCTTGAAGAATTTACTGCATAATCAAAATTGTCAGTAAGAGTTTTAAAATCAGAATCGCTCATATTTATTGTATAAGCGCCTAATGAACCTACATTTATTACACCGGATGCTCCAACAACCATACCGTTTGGAGAAATGAAGACAGCGCGTCCGTTATAAAAATTGTTATTTTTAACAGAGTTAACAATACCGTTAATATTGATTTGGTCGTTAACTAGGTTAACAAACGAATCTATATTGTTATAGTTTAAGTTAGCGACATCACCCTGATCAAGATCAAACTTTTGATAAGTTCTGTATCCGATTCCGTTTTTTGAACCTGTGGGGTCAATATTAAATGTACCGTGTCCGCCATTTGTGACTCCTGAAATGTTACTTGCAAATACAGATAACATCATTGTCTGATGGCTCAGGAATAACGCTGTTAATGTCATTGCGATTATTCTTTTAGACCTTTTTCTGCTATTCTTCATTGGTGTATATCCTTCCATATTTTCTGATTAATCTTTATTTAGGTTAATTGTAGCAAGACCAAAAATAATAATTGCCCATTATTACTTTTCTTTAAGCCATGCTTCACATTAAATTTTCAATATGTATTAATAAACGTACGTAAATTTTTCGTTTTGCTATCGTTTCGTTAAAATATTAATTTTTGTTACAATTTTGCTCTTTATATAATATTTATATGTGTCCCTATATAATTCTTTATATCTTTAAAAACAAACGGGGTGGTTTTTACGCCACCCCGCCTGTTGGCTTATTTTGTATTAATATACGGTTTCTATGTCAATTCCGATTGATTTAAGGTAGTTTACCTTATTATCATATCCGCTGTAATTGTCGTAGATTTGCTGTTGCATAAATGTTAATTTACTTTTAACAGCTCTGTCTAAGCGTTGTTCACTTGACAGATTACCCAGATTTACCGGTTTACCGTTCACTATGTCAAATGATTGTCCCGGTTGCAGATTTAATCTGATTTTTTGTCTGCCTGTCTGTGTTTCTGTCGGTTTATCAGTTTGCCAAGGTGATTTTGGTGCTTCTGGTGCTTTTGGTTTTAATGGAAATCCGGGGTTATTCTTTCTGAATTCTTCTTCAGAAATTTCTTTTCCGCTCGGGTCATAGAATTTCCCGTCATCACCAACTCGCCAGCTGCCTTTACCCTTATCTTGGGGGTTACGGATGCTGTTTCGAGCCCCGTCAGCACCGGGTTTATTTTCGGACTTTTTTACGGGTTGCTGCCCTCCTGTCTGGGATACTCCTGACGGTTGTGCACCTGTTCCCGGTACGTATTGTGAACTTGACTGACTCAGATGGTCTGCTGCTTCCATTTCGTAGTGAGGAGTTTTGATGGTTATTTTTTCACGTTTTGTCGTGTAACCTTCTTGGTCTTCCTCGGTTCTGTATGCAGTTCTGTCAGTTGTTGAGAAGTTCAGTTTGAATACTTTACCCTTGGTTTGAGTAATGTCTTTACCGTTAGGATCTTTTGCAGATATCAATTCATAATATGTGCCATCTTCCGGTAAGCCTTTTGCTTTTGCTTCCTCAGCGGAGAGTTTTCTGTATTCATATACGTTCTTGTGATCAGGACCGTTAGTGTTGTCTGTAAATTGTAATTTATCAGGTGCCTGAGGTGTACCTTGTCCGAGTTCGACTTTTGTTTCACCTTTTTCATCAGCAACAACATACTGTGAACGATGTGTCTTGTCGTTTTGGTTAATCAGGCGGCCGTTAGAGTCACGAAGTTGAGCATCCTGGAATGTTTTTGCTTTGTTTCTCTTGTCTTTGCCGACAACCTGCTGGTCATAAGCCAAACCGTCTGCCTGCTGTGCTTCAACACCTTTCTTATCGGAAATTTTGCCGTCAGCACCGATAATGCTTGCATCCTGAATGCCGTCCAAGTCGCCTTCGTTAATATCCCATTTTTCAATTTCTTCAAGAACGGGTTTAACTTCATTTTCAGGAACTTTATCACCCTGTTGGAATGATTTTACACCGATGTACATAGCAACGAGTTCTCTCGGGCTCAATTTAGGTCCGCCATTACCCATAGCTTTTGCCATAAGCGCAAGTTTCTGTTCTTCGTTCATGTTTGGATCTGTCAGAACTTTTGCCAAAACTTTTCTAGCATTTGGTGCATGTTTCTTGAAAGCTTCAATTCCGCTAAGTTCTTTATATACGGCATCTTCTAATGATTTACCTTTTTTAAGTAAATTAGGATCATTGTTGCCGATACGTCTAATAAGTTCTTCAACAAGGATACCTGATGCTGCGGATAATCCTGCTTTGCCCCAGTCAAATTTCTTATGACCGTCTGAGCCTGGAATTATAAGGTCTTTCAATTCATAGTGACCTGTATCTGCTCCGCTGATACCTGTGCCTGGTACCCATTCCATTCCGCCGGCACCTGGAATTACTTGTTCTGCAACTGCGCCGACAACATCAGTTAAGCCGCCTGTTGCGAATGCTGTTGCTGCTGTTGCTGCCGCACCAGCTGCGACTGCTGCTGTTGTATAGTCTTTTTGATAGTCAACATTTGTTGCTTTGAACAAGCGTTTAACATCGCCTGATGATACACCGTGGAATTCTTTTGCCAAACCTCTGCGTTCGTTCAAATCGCCGCGGCTTCCGAAGTCACCTGCTGCATCCATCATAATTTGCTGGAATTGTTTCATCATATCACCGGTTAATTCTTTTGCATCTTCCGGTAATTGTAAACCTTTTGATGCTGCAATTTTTCTTGCTGCTTCATAGGTATCTTTGCTCATATATGTTACTGTCGGATTTCCGTTTTCATCATCTTTTCTTTGTGCTTTATAAGCATCTTTATCTCCGATAATAATTTTTTGAAGAGCATCTTCTTTCTGCATTTGTGCGAGGTTCTTTTCTGCACGTTTTACCATTCTCTTAGCATAACGTTTAGAAACTCCGAATTCATCCTGAATTTGTTCTGCTCTGTCTGCACGTTCTGAGCGTGTCAGTTTGTGATCAGCATCACCTCTTGCAAATTTTCTTGTTTGCTCTTCAACAGCCTGTCTGCCTGTATTTGAATTGTAGTAATCATCAACTTCGGTTCTTGCTGCTCTTTGAGAATCAACACGTGCTCTGTTTTGGAAACCTGATGCATCATCAGATGCAACGGCCTGTTCTCTGTTATATCTGTTAGCCGTTCTGAGTGCCTGATCATCACCTAATGCTGCTTTTGCATCAAGCATTCTCTGTCTTGCAGCAGCCAATCCTTTTTCTGCTTCTTCAAGATTTTTTGCTGCTAATTCTCTTGCAGCCGCTTTTTCTTCTTTTTGCTTTTTAGTTAAGCTTACTTTCTTTTTATGAGCTGCGTTGAATTCTTCACGCATAGCTTTTACTTCTTTTTCCAAGTCTTGGTAGTCTTGAACTGCGTTAGCGTAAGCTTTTGATTTTTGAATAAATTCCTGATCCTGTTGCTGACGATATTTTTCGTTTTCACGGCGTAATTCGTCACCTTCCTGTGCCTGTGTTCTTTCAACAACAGTACCATCTGCCGGTTTTGGAGCTCCTGCTGTTCTTTGTCCTACAGGAACTGCACCCGGTTTCGGCTGTTGCGGTCTTATATCTATACCTTTTGTTTGAGCTTCTTTTGCAACAGCTGCCGGACCGGCATTAATTGCTTCTTCAGAAATTCCCAAACCTTTCAATCTTGCTTTTTCCGCATCATCCAATTTGGGTGGTTGCTGCGGTTGTGGTTGCGCACCACTTGCACCAGTAATTCTTTCTGTCATTTTCTTTGTCCTTTCATAATTAAGTAACATTCACAATTTTTTCACTATGTTTTTATAAACGCTTTTGCGATATATAAATTGACTAAAAAATATATAAGTGTTATATATTAAGCTATTGAAAGCGTTTATTTTTAAGGGTTTCCCGCTTTGTAACAAAATGTTAACAAAGCACCGTCATTCGGAAATTCGTTCCCTGAGAATGACGTTACCCGTTAATATTTCTATTTTGGTTTTAATTTCACTATAAAATACCTTTACTTTCTGCATGCCTACGGTTAGTTTATCGGCTGTTCATTTCAAAAACTTTAGGTATTTAAAGGTTATTGTTACAAATTTTAATAATGAAACTAAAAAGACCTCCCGAACGGAAGGCCTTTTTTCATTTATATATCAGTCATTAACTGAATTTAACAACTAGTTTTTTAATTCCAAAATATACTACGTAGAAAATTGTCAGCAAACCGCACATCTGAATTGCACCGCTAACACCTTGTGCATATTGTGTAAACAGATAATATATTCCTGCACTCGGTATTCCTGCAAGAATGATATATAGTATTGTCCTTTTCGGTACATACAGATTTAATCCGGGAAGTACAATAATCATACTTAAAAGGCAATACAAAGCATTTGCCGCAAATGTTGCGATACCAACCCCGACAATACCCATTTTTGGAATAAGAACAATGTTAAGAATAACACCAACAATACCTGATATTAGTTTTATAATAAAGTCAATATGCGTTTTATTGGCAAGGTGGTATTGAAGCGTCGTGTAATCCGTTAAGCCCAGAAAAAATACCCCATAAGAGAAGAAAGGAACCAGTAAACTTGCATCGTGCAATTCAACCTTTTTTACTAGAAGATGAGTTAAATCAATATTATATAATGACATAACGGTAATTACCGGTATTGCCAGAAGTATGTAGTACCCCATAATTCTTGTGATTATAGGTCGAACATCAACTTTTGCCTCATACATATTATAGATTCTCGGTATCGCAGCAACCGTAATCATTGCAAATAATGGCATAAGAATAGGTAACGTTAATTGATAACCGGCACCTACAATTCCTGAACCTGTAAATTCATGATTCTCACTCATTATTTGCATTATCAGTTTGTTGCTTTGTGTAATAATCCAAGCACTTAATGATGTTGCCGCAACAGGAATACCGTATTTGACAATCGGCATTATTATTTTCCATTCAATTTTTTGAAGTTTAAATATTTTATGAACTTCGCTCATATATAATAACATTATGTCTATCGCTGTTATTGAAATAGCCATACTGATAAGAATTGATGCTGCTCCAAGGTTGTGGAATACTTTTGCAAGAACGTATGTCAGACCTATTGTTGCAAATTGGTTCAGAATTGTTGCAACCGTATAAGAAACTGATTTTAACTGCGCTCTTAATATTTGTGAAAGCAATGCTCTTATTGCAACCGGAATAATAAGGAAAAGAACTCCTATATAATACTTGAACGGTACATTAAACAGGCTGTACATCGGGTCTTTAAATATCAGAGCCAAACTGAACATTAACAACATATTTATGGTTAATATTGCAACCAAAGTTGTCATGTATTTCGGTAAATCATTTACCAGTTGATGATGTCTGAAAAATCTCAAACCTGCAAGTCCTACCCAGTCCGAAAAGATTATGCACAAAAATGACAGCATAGCGATTGATATTGTGTATAATCCGTATTGTTCATGTGTAAACAAACTAGTATATATCGGCAGTGTAATCATATTCCCAAACATGCCGCACAATTTTGAGGGGGCATATTTCATCATGTCTTTAAACATGCCCTTTATCTCTTTTTCTTCCAGTTCTTTGTTTTCTACGTATTCCATTTTATCCTCATCTTTTAATGTTTTTCTTATTCTATTATGCCATATAAATCGTATTCGTCAGCATTATTAATTTTAACGGGTTCAATATCTCCCGGAACGACCTGTTTGTCGGATTTTGCATAGACAAGCCCGTCAATTTCAGGAGCATCGTGTTCGGAACGAAGTATTATTACTCCGTCATCAGTGAAGCCTTCAACAATGCAATTTAACACCGTACCGATGTATTTTTTGTTATTATCAAGAGAAATTTTTTGCTGAAGTTTCATCAGTTTGTCACGTCTTTGTTTTTTGACTTTTTTTGTAATTTGAGGTTTTAATTTGTCCGAATATGTGCCTTTTTCACGGGAATATTCAAAAGCACCCATTCTGTCAAATTTTACATCTTTCACAAAGTTGTAAAGATGTTCAAATTCTTCTTCTGTTTCACCCGGATAGCCTACAATGAGCGATGTTCTGACCGATACTCCTGGTATTTTATCCCTCAGTTTTTTTACAAGTTTTTTGTAATCCATAACAGGTCTTTTCATCGATTCCAAAACTCTCGGATGAGAATGCTGCAAAGGTATATCTATATATTTTACAACTTTATCAAGCCCTGATATGGCTTCTATCAGTTCATCCGTCATTTGTGTCGGGTAAGCATACATTATGCGTATCCACGACAGATTTTTAATTTTGTTTAATTCTCTCAACAGTTCGGGCAGGGCTTGTTTCTCGTATAAATCTATACCGTAGGATGAAGTATCCTGTGCTATCAGTATAATTTCCGTAACCCCCTTTTTTACAAGAGATTTAGCTTCTTCTACAATTTTTTCAATTGGTCTTGAAACGTATTTTCCCCTTAATTTCGGAATAATGCAGTATCCACAGTTATAATTGCATCCTTCTCCGATTTTTATATATGAACTTGCTCCCATTGTAATTTGCTGACGCTTAATATTCTCTGGATAAACATATTTTGGGGTATCGCTTATTATACTTTCGTATTTGCCGTCTTTTTCTATGTCTTTTATTAACTTTGAAATGTTTTCAATGTCTGTTGTGCCCAGCATACCAACAATTTCAGGGATAGCTTCTTTTAAATCGTTTTTGTGTTTTTGGGGCAAGCAGCCGGTTACTATAACCTTTTTGCCTGCGTTAATCATTTGAAGGATACTTTGTACCGATTCCTGCTCTGCATCATAAATAAAGGAGCAGGTATTAACAATTACAATATCGGATTTTGTTTCGTCCAATGTAATTTCGTAACCCTGTTCTTTTAAAAATCCGAGCATAAGTTCAGCATCTACAAGGTTTTTTGCACATCCATGATTAATTAAAGCTATTTTCATAAAATCCTCATTGTAAATTTTATCATTAATTGTAAATTTTATCCCAAATATTACGATATATTGACGGGTTTGTAATAAAATCTATTTATGAAAACTGTTGAATTATTAGCTCCCGCAAAAAATCTTGAAACGGCAAAAGCTGCAATAAACTGCGGTGCGGATGCCGTGTATATAGGTGCATCAGACTTTGGAGCAAGGAAGAATGCCCCTAACAGCATTGAAGATATTGAAGAACTTGTCAGGTATGCTCATAAGTTTTATGTAAGGGTTCATGTTGTTATTAATACAATTCTTAACAATGACGAATTGCCACGTGCTGTTGAATTGGTCAAAAACCTATATAATATTGGAGTTGATGCAATAATTGTTCAGGATATGGGACTTTTAAAAGCTGTAATTGATGGAAAAATTCCTCCGATTCAAATTCACATGAGTACCCAATGTGATAACAGAAACTTAGAAAAAATTAAGTTTTTTGATGCCTTAGGAGTATCAAGAGTTATACTTGCGAGGGAATTGTCACTTGAAGAAATTTCAGAAATATGTAGAAATGTTAACTGTGAGATAGAAACTTTTGTTCACGGTGCCCTATGTGTTTCATACAGCGGTCAGTGTTATCTGTCGTATGCAAATGGCGGACGCTCTGCAAACAGAGGAGAGTGCGCACAGGCTTGCAGAAAGCGTTATTCTCTTGTTGATGATAAAGGAAAGGTTATTTTATCAGATAAATATCTGCTTTCGCTTAAAGATTTTAATGCCTCTGAAAGCCTTGAAAAACTTATTGATTGCGGCGTAAAATCATTCAAGATAGAAGGTCGTTTGAAGGATATAAATTATGTCAGAAATGTTGTATTGTATTACAATAACTTAATAAATTGTTATGCAAAGCGTACTTCATCCGGTAAAATTTTTGCTGATTTTGAACCAAATGCCGATAAGACATTTAATCGCGGATATACAGATTATTTCTTAAATGGCAGAGGTCAATGCTTTAATTTTTTAAGTCCGAAATCAAGAGGGGAAAGGCTAGGAAAAGTTAAGCGGATTTTTAAAAACAGTTTTGAAATTGATGCCAAGGTTTCTCCGCAGGATGGATTATGCTTTATTGAAAAAGGCGAAATGTCAGGTTTTTTGGTAAACAAGGTTGAAGGTAATCGTGTTTATCCTAATAAAATGCCGAAAATTTCAACAGGAACGCTTATTTACCGCAACTTTGACAGCGATTTTGAAAAGCGGTTAAATAATACCAAAACGGTCAGAAAAATCGGTGTGAAATTTGTCATAAAAGATAATAAAATATATGCTTTTGACGAAAATGAAAATTGTGTATATAAAGAATTACAAAACGGAGATATACCGAATAATCTTAACAAAATGAAACAAACATTTATTAATCAGTTGAAAAAGACCGGTGAGAGTGACTTTTATACTATGGACGTTTCTATTGAAGATGATAAAATTCCATTTTTGCCTGTTTCATCCGTAAATGAATTAAGGCGTGAAATGTTAAGAATGTTAATGGATGAACGTTTGAACAATTATAAAAGAATTTCTCAAAAACCTATTAAATACACTGCTTTTCCAATGGTTAAAATGGATTATCGTGCAAATGTGTTCAATAATGATGCAAAAACATTTTATGAGTGCTGCGGTTGTGAGATAACAGAACCCGCTCTTGAAGCAAGTACGATAATTAAGTCAGGAATTGAACTTATGAGGACAAAACACTGTCTGAAATATGCAGCGGGTCTTTGTTCAAAATCTTGCGGAAAACTCTACCTTACAGATGAAAATAATAAAAAATATCCGTTAAAGTTTGATTGTAAAAAATGTGAGATGGCGGTATTAAGTCCATAATCTTTATTTTATTAATGCCTGAATTTCTTTGAATTTTGGGTGCTTTGATGATTTTAGCCATTGAAATAAAACGATTTCAGTAGATACAATTTTTGCACCGTATTGTTTTATAAGTTCAAGTCCTGCGTTGTGTTCGCTTAAATCTCTTGAAGAACTTGCATCATTAACCACAAAGACCTCATAACCATTGTTTATCAGGTCGTATGCGGTTTGCAGTACGCAAATGTGTGTTTCAATTCCAAATATAACAACCTGTTTTCTATCATTCAGTTTTAAGGTGTCTTTAAACTGTGGTTCTAAAACTGCTGAAAATGATGTCTTTTCAATAATGCTTGTGCCGTTGGTATTTATATCTTTAATAGTGCTGCCCAGACCTTTCGGGTATTGCTCGGTTATGATTACCGGTATTCCCAAAATCTTTGCTGCATTAGTAAGTTTAACTCCTTTGCCGGCACATACAGAACCGTTGTGAGCGGCATTAACAAGTTTTTCCTGAATATCTATTGCTATTATTTGAGAGTTCTCAATATTAAGCATCTTCTTCTTCTTTCGTTTGTTTAATCAGCTTCAATGATTCTTTATATTCGTCTTTTAAGCGTTTTAGCATGCCGGAAAGATATTTTTCTGTCATTTGGCTGAGCGGAATTTCTTCATCAAAATTTTCAACACTTTCCAGTCCGCTGTGGTTAATTTCAATATTAAACTTCGCGTATCCGTTATATCTTATGACAAGTTCGCTCATTAAATCTTCATTTTTAAGACAGAAAACACTTTCAATATTATTTGAATACTGGCTGACATCCGTATTCACAAGTTTTGTTTCATAATCTTTCTGAAACCGGAAAAATATCGGTGTGATTACATCTGACATTTTATTGGAAAATACAACTTTAAAAAGTTTAAAGTTCTTTTTGTTTTGAGTTATATCTTCGTCATCATCCAGCCATGTCTTTTGTATATTGACATTATCTTCAAGACAGACTGTTAATTCGTTATTTTGAATTGCTGATATAAGCCCGTCTGATGCGTTTTTCTCAATTGTTTCATAGGATTTTATTCCGATTTTTGAAAGTCCTGAGTGAATAGGAAAATCCGCCCCCATTCTTTCCTGAATTTTATTTATTAAATTTCGTGTTCCGAGAAGATCAATGTTAGGTAAAATCATATAGAAATTACCCCCTCTGCCGACAGCTATAATATCATCTCCACGTACTCCCGATTTTAAGGTCAGGGCAAGTCTGTTCGTTGAGACTTTGGTTTTGATTTTACTGTCAAGGGTTAAAATAGCAAAAATCCCGTTCTGTATTCTTAAATCATCAGAAATGTCAATGAAAATATCTTTTAGATATTTGTTGCGGTATAAGCCAGTTTTGTTATCTATGACACCAAGTTGTCGTAAAAACTTTTCGTTTCGCAGTTGAATATCTTTATTAAGTTGATGTTTGAAACAGTTAACCGTTTTTATCAAAATTTCATAATCATCGGAATCCATTGAAAAATAGTCGGATATTCCGCTGTCATACGCATCTATAATAAGCCGTGGATTTATGTAATTAAGCAATAATATGAGTTCTGAGTCGTTTTTCAATGATTTTATCTGTAAAATATTTTTGAGAGTTGTTTTTTCATCATCCGACTCGTGCAAAATTATAATTTTGTGCGGTGAATTATCTACCGCTTTTTTTATACTTTTAGAATCGCAAATTTTGATTTTGTCATTATCTCTTAGCAGGACAAGAGTTTCTGTGACAAATTTTGCCACATCATCATTATCTGTAATTAGTAGAATATTGTTATTGTTAACCATTTGCTCTTAGACCTGTAAGTGCTTTTTAATACACCAGAAACTTCCGATTGCTCCAAACAAAATACTCATAGAAAACATTACGGCAATAACCAAACTTTGAGCTCCCACAGGAGACGGAATCATGAAAAACTGATGAACGTTATTCAGCCCGTTCTGAACATATTTCAGAGGGAATAATGCCAGAAATGAGCCGACAAAACCGTATAGTGCACCCTGCATAATGAACGGGAACCTGATATACCAGTTGCTTACCCCCATCAGCCTCATGATTTCAATTTCATCTTTTCTTGATTGAATTACAAGTTGAATCGTATTGTTTATGATGGTGATTGTAAGTAATGCCATAATTGCAATTACAATAATTGTAATTGTTCTGACAACATGGTTAACCAGTTCAATCTTTTGAGCCAAATCTCTTGCATAACTCATATCTTCAACCGAAGGTACTGTTTTGATTTCATCAAACACCGTTTGAAGGTTTTCAGGGTCATCCACTTTTACGTGTAATGTGTCAGGAAGCGGATTATCAATATTGGGCAAACTCATTTCGTTTTTTAGTTTAGTCCATGACTCGCTTTTCGGTATAATTTCAATGGACTGAACATGCTCAAATTTTTGGATTTCATTTTTTACTCCCGCAGGTTCTGTTCCATTTTTTAAATATACCGAAATTTCGAGAGCATTTCCAATTTCTTTTGAAAAACTTGATATAGATAATGCGGTCCTGAAACATGCGCCAAAGATTAACAGAATTGCAGCCATTGTTGTAACAATGACAAGATTAACCCAGCCGGTGCGGGCTATATCGCTGATGGTTTCAATTCCGAGACGGTATAGTATTCTTAAATCGCATAGCCAGTCTTTCGGTATATGTTTTTTTACGTTTGATTTTAAATTACTCATAAGTACCTGCTTGTCTGTCTTTAATAATTTCGCCGTTATCAAGAGTAATTACTCTTTTTCTAAAATAATCAACTATTGCCTGATCGTGGGTTGATACGATTACCGTAATTCCTCTTTTATTTATTTCATCCAAAATCTGCATGATTTCCATAGAGTTTTTAGGGTCCAGATTCCCTGTCGGCTCATCCGCAATCAGCAACGGCGGACCATTGACAAGGGCCCTTGCAATGCCGACTCTTTGCTGCTCTCCGCCTGATAATTCGGACGGTTTTGCATAAATTTTATCGTGCAGTCCGACAATTTTTAATGCTCCGTTTACACGGTCATTAATTTCTTTGCTGCTTATCCCCTGTGTTCTTATAACGTAAGCAACATTGTCAAAAACTGTCTGATTTTGTAATAATTTATAATCCTGAAATACAATTCCCATGCAGCGTCTTAAATTCGGAATTTTGTTGTTTGCAATATTTGCTATATTTAATCCGCCGATTGAAATTATCCCGCATGTCGGTTTTTCTTCGCAATAAAGCAGTTTCATAAGGGTAGATTTTCCTGCTCCTGATGCCCCGACAATAAATACAAATTCGCCAGAGTGAATTTCAAGGCTTATGTTTTTTAATGCGTAATTATCGTTTTTATATCTTTTTGTGACATTTTGGAATGTTATCATTATTAAATCTTTCCTTGTTCTTTGTTGTACATGGTACGTATTCGTTTTGTTAAAGTTTCCGAATCCAGTCCGTAATAAGCCAGTAAATCATCAGCACTACCACTCTGCCCGAATTCGTCATGAATTCCTATTCTGTATATTTTTGTCGGGTAACGGCTGGCAAGAGTTTCGCATATAGCCGAACCCAAACCGCCAACGGTTGAGTGATTTTCAACAACTATTGCAAATTTTGTTCTCTTTGCACTTTCAATAACAGTTTGAAAATCAAGAGGTTTAATTACAGGAATGTGGATAACCTCAACGGATATCCCTTCTTTTTCAAGATTTTCCGCTGCCAAAATTGTTTCGGCAAGAGTTTCTCCGTGTGTAAATACAGAAATATCTTTTCCCTCTTTAATGACAACCGCTTTATGAATATTAAAGTGATAGTGTTCATCAAACACATCGGGAACATTACTTCTTGATATTCTTATATACATAGGTCCGTCATGCAAAGAGGCGTATCTGATAACTTCTTCACATTCTCTGCAATCAGCGGGAGAAATAACTGTCATGTAAGGAATACTTCTCATGATTGAAATATCTTCTAATGCTTGATGGGTCGCCCCGTCTTCTCCGACTGTTACGCCGCAATGCGTTCCTACAATTTTTACATTGAAATTCGGATAGCAAATGGCATTTCGTATCTGGTCAAATGCTCTGCCTGTCGCAAACATTGCAAAACTTGATATAAAGGGAATTTTGCCCTCCGAAGCTAACCCTGCCGCAGTTGCCGCCATGTTTTGTTCGGCTATACCGCAATCAAAAAATCTTTCAGGAAACTTATCCGCAAAAATCTTTGTCTGGGTTGAGCATGCCAAATCTGCATCCAAAACTACAATTCTGTCGTCCACACTCCCTATGAAAGCTAAGGTTTGACCAAAAGCTTTTCTTATTGATTTCTTATTATTTTTATCTATGTTCATCTATATCCTAATGCCCTAAATGTATCTCATATCCTAACAATATCAATTTTAGCATAAAAATTAATTTATATCATCTATAAATGTTAAATCTTGTGAGTTCTCTGAAATTCGCTAATATCTTGATATTTTAAATATTATGTAAAGTTTTATTAAATTTATACCATATTTTAGCAATATTTTACCTTCACGGTTATTTAAACGATAGAATGGTAATAGACTCTAATTTTATGTAGGAAAGGAAAATTATATGAATCAAATTCCATGTGTACCAATAAGTCCATATATGGTACAACAACAACCCCAACAGCCGAATTATAATGCTGTAAAAATTGATATTCATAATCCGACAGTCGGAGTCCCGGGAGCGGCTCAACCGGCTCCTCAGTATGCACAACCGACAATGCCGTATTATAGTTATCCACAACAAGATTTATACACATATCCGCAAGCTCAGCAAGCTCCGATGTATTACCCTCCGGTAGTTTGCCAGCCTTGCCCGCAGCAAGTGCCTGCACCTCAGACACCTGCACCGCAACCTGTTGCACCGGTATCTGTACCACCTGTTGAAACCATTCAGCAACAAGTTATAAATCAGGCTCCTGTTCAGGCTCCTGTTGAAACAACAAAAGAAGAAACTCCGGCAGTTCCCGAGCCTGTTGTATCAACACCGGAAGCTCCGAAAGCAGAAGCAAAACCTGAAGTAGTTCCTGCTGAAACAGTTTCTCCTCAGGTTGATATAAACCAGTTTATCGCAAAATTAGCAAATCCTGATTTTGATGTTCAGGCATCAGGGATGGAAGAAATTGCAAACTTGGTAAAACAATCACCTGAAAAGGCTACTGAATTGGTTGATACAAAAGTTTTTGATGCATTGACAAATATTATAAACTTTGATTCAAGCAACCTTGAAGGTCCGTCAGCAGAACAGACTGCAGCAAGAGAAAAAATCATGTCAGGTAAAGAAGTAACCGATGCTGAAAAAGAATTAGCAAACAAGATTACTCCGAAAGAACAGGCAGAAAGAAATAAAAGTTATGCTTTATTCACATCCGCAATAATGCAGAAATTGTATGCTGATGAGGTTGCAAGATTGTCAAATCAGACAGTTCCTTTAACCGAATTGCCGGGTGCGGTAACAATTGTTGACAACTTAAAAGATAATCCGAACCCGATGGTAAGAGCATCAGCAATTGAAGCTCTGAGCTACATCCAAAACCCTGCATACAAAAAGGATTTGACAACTGTATTCACAATTGCTCAAAATGATTCAGATCCCGGAGTTGCAGAAACTGCAAAAGCAGCACTTGAAAAATTAAACCAAGTATAATTTGATTTATAAAAACCGAAATTCCTTTCTTTAATAAAATAAAGCCCCTGTATAAGGGGCTTTATTTTTGTGCTTTTTATATCTATACGCTGACTTCTTCTTTTATTTCCGCTTTTTCCGGAACCGGTGCAAGGTTTTCATAATCTGCCATTTCTGAAATTTGTCTGCACCATTCATAAATAATTTCATCATCAGATAATTTATAAGAAATTGGTTTGCCGACTTTAATGTTTACATTACGTCTGGTGAAAGGTTTTAGTTTCGGATAGCCGTCCCAGTCTGCAATTGCAATCGGAATAATATCTGCTTTTGCTGTTTTTGCAAGGGCAGAAAACCCTTTTCTTATATCTTCAAGTTTCCCGTACGGACGGGTTCCGCCCTGTGGAAAAATTCCCAGTGACCAGTGCGTTTGTAATATTTCTTTTACCGTTTTAAATGTAGCAATTTCAGGTTTTTCTCTGTCAACAGCGAATGCACCAAGCCGTTTAATAAGCCAGCTTAATTTTTCTGACGGGTCAAAAAGTTCTTTTTTTGCCATGAAAGCAATAGGCGTTAAGGCAGCCATTACAACCATAGTCGGGTCAAATATTGAAACATGGTTTGCAGCATAAATGTATCTGCCTTTTGCTTTATCTTTCGGCAAATTTTCTCTGCCTGTTACCGTATAGTTATAAAATATGTTAAAAAACTGGAAAACTACCGTATATAAAAAGAACATGTAAAATGTTGTTCTGAATATATTGTATTCTTTAGCATATCGTCTGTTAAAATTTCGTTCTTCTTTTTCTTTAGTCATTTTTCCCTCCGACCAGGCTTAGTTCTTCTTCGGGGGTATCAATATATTTGAAGCCGGTTAAATCTTGTATTTGTTCAATCCATTGGGTTTTAACCTTTTCCGTATCTTTATCGTACGGAATAATTTTTCCTATGTTAATTATAATTTTACCCGTAAACGGGATTCTTTTCACTTCGTTTGAGCCAGTTATGCCGACAGGAAGAACATCACATTTTGTGAGTCTGGCAAGCCCTGCAAAACCTGTGGTTACTCCTTTAATCTCACCCGGAACTCCTCTTGTACCCTGCGGAAATATGCCGAGTACCCATTTGCTTTCTTTAATTGCCTGAACGGTTTTTACAGTAGATGGGGCAAGGCTTTCTCTGTTTACTGCAAATGCCCCGAGCCAGTCAATCCACCATCTTATAAATCTTATATCAAATAACTCTTTTTTCGCCATAAATGCAACATTTCTTGGCCATACTGCTGCAAGCATAGGCGGATCAAGTGTGGATAAGTGGTTCGGACAAATTATGTATTTGTTGTCTTCCGGTATATTTTCTCTGCCGTGAACTTCAATTCTGTATACCAGTTTCAGTCTTATCATATAGCCGATTTTACAAACTAAAAACTGAAACAGTGAACGCCATCTGTTAAACTGAGAAGCTTCTCTTACTGAATATTGTTTTTTTTGTTTAGTCATAAAATAACTCCCCTTTGTATTTTTATTATACATAAAATATTTACATTTTGCTAATTATTAAAATTTTTGTATTATATACTTAACAGGAATAATAAGGAGAGAAAAATGTTTACGTCTGAAAATCAATTGGAAAACGAGTTATTTAAAAGTGTTTATGACAAAACTCCCGATTATATCAAGAATGCAAACCTGATGAATTTTGATAATAAAGGTGAGTTTTCTTTTATATTAAAACGTGAGCATTTGGACGCTTATGATGAAAAAACAAATCCACAGGGGCTGAATTTAAGGGATTGGTTTGCTAATTATTCAAAAGAGGCAAAAGTATCTACAGCCGGTATCAGAGGACCTCAGAATATTTTATATCCGCAGGATACACGATTTCCGATTAATCTTGTCGGTATTGTTCTTGCAACATTGGCAAAAGCGCTTGTTGCAAAAGAAAAATATTCAGGGAAGAAAATTGTAAAAATTGCGGGGTGCGAAGTTCGTTATAATTCAAAACTGTACTTGGATGCAATAGCAAGAATTCAGGCAGCAAATGGTATAAGGACTATTGTTCCTGACGGTAAGCAGACAATTCCTATATGGATGGCATCATTTTTAGCGTTTAAACTAGATTTGCTGGGCGGAGAATACATTACATCAAGTCATGGTATTTCGGTTAAAAATGCGACAAAAGATTTAAACTCGCAAGGAAGTCAGTATTTACCCGAAGAATCAATGGAATTTGTTGATAAAATTCAGGAAATATTTGATTGTGTTGACAAAAACGGCAGTTATGAGATTAAAATTTCGTCTGCGGATAATCCTTTAATTGATGAAAAAGTTATGCAGTCAATTGATGATGGAGTTGATTTGTATGTTGAATACTTACGTTCGGGGGTTGCCAAAGATGTTAATCTTAATTTAATTAAGGTCTTTAAATCAAAAATAGCGATAGAAAATGTCGGTGGTTCGGCATATCGCACCCTTTCGAGAGTTTTAAAAAAACTTGGTATTTCTGATAAATTCGTATGGTTTAATACTGATGAAGACCCGTTTTTTAACTCTATCGGGAAGTACGATGTTACTCCGAAAGGTGAAAAAGCATTTTACGATTATTCGGTTGACGCGACAGTTCTTGCAAAAAGGCAGGACGGAACGAAGTTTTTCCCTGTAATTGATACCCTGCATTATGAGGAAAAATTAAAAGATTATCCTGTCGGGACTGCTGTTTTGATTACAGACCCCGATCATGACAGACTTACAATCACGCAGACCGAGTCAATAAACAGAATTCCCGAACTTGAAAAACTCGGAGTTGATTATATTAAACTTACTGAGAATAAAATTTTAACTGTCTTTACGGCAAATCAGGCATTTCTGTTATTGATGGATTTCTGGGCGAAACAGTTAAAATCTGAAAAACTCTGGAATAACCATCCCAGATTTATGATAAAAACAACGGCATCAGCACTTTCTTGGGATGAATGGGCGGCTAATAACGGCTTGAAAGTTGTTAATGTCCCTGTCGGCTTCAAAGAAATTGCAAATATTATGAAAAAAGTAGAACTTCAACTTAAAAATAACCCCGATAAAGAAGTTGTTGTTGACGATGTCTTTGGTAATTCAATTAATCTCGGGGTAAATCCGAGGTTGCTGTTTGGCGGGGAAGAATCGGGCGGAATGATTATGGGAACGGAAGAACTGATTAAATCCCAGCATGGACGACTTGCGGTTGCGATGAGAGAAAAGAGTGCAACAGAGGCTATTATTGTCGCATCAGCGCTTATTTCAAAATTAGATGATGAAAATAAATCTCTGTCACAGTATTTATATGAAGTCTTTGATGAAAATCATATAATCGGCAGATTTGATACAAGGGTAGATATCGCTTATTATAATGAATCAGAACCTGATATTAACAAACTTAAAGAAGCAAAAGTTGCCGGTGAGGCAATGAGAACAAAAAATGACATGTTTTATCTTTCTATGGCTATTGCTCTTAAAAAAGGCGATTTATCATTGTTGAATATTCAGGCAATCTTGAATGACAAATTCAGAGAAGACGGTTTGAATTTTGATAACTTAAAATCGGTAAAATTTGTCGGGGACGGGACATACCTTGAATTTGACGACAAATATATTGAAATCCGCCCCTCTGGTACGGATGCTAAAACAAAAGCATACGGAGGCGGGTTAAATAAGGAAGATATTGAAAAATATGCTTCTGTTTTGGGCAACTATTCGGGTGACAGAACGGTTTTGCATAAGGCTTTAATATCTGAGCATGCCTATAATAATTGTAAGGATGATGCAATGAAGTATTATCTGAGTTTTGTTGAAAAGGATGCAAATAATGAAAAATTCGAAATTCCGGTATATGATTTTTAATTTGTGAATAAGGGGTGAAATATGAAAAAGTTACTATTATCTGTTATTTTAATTCTTGCGGTGTCATGCACTGCTAATGCACGCAATATTACATTGCAGGACGATGCCTATATTGATAAATACATGGCACCATACGTAAATGAAGTTGAACATATAGTAAAAGCTAACTGGGAAAAACCTTCGAACGAAATGTCTATGACTGCAAGTGATAAAACAGTCGTTGTAAAATTCAACGTGCTGAAAGACGGAAAAATTGACGGTTTAAAAATCGTAACTCCGTCAGGTGACGACAGACTTGATGCTTCTGTTGTATCAGCAGTCAGAGCTGCTGCGCCATTTAAACCTATGCCAAAAGAATATTATGGCAACAGCGTTGAAATACAGATGACATTTGAATCAAAACTGCTGAAAAAACAGTATATTAATCCTGAGTTTTACTAATTAACTTCTGTAGTTTGTGAACTGGAGCGGATAATCGTATTTATCCTCATTTTTTCGTAATGTTTGAATAACAGCCTGCAAGTCGTCTTTATCTTTGCCGGATACTCTCACCTGTTCTCCCTGAATGGTTGCCTGAACTTTCAGTTTTGTTCCTTTGATGTCGGAAACGATGGTTTTTGCAAGTTCCTGAGATAAGCCTTTTTTAAGGTCAAAAACCTGACGGACATTTCCTCCTAAGGCGTTTTCAACAGGTTTCGGGTCAAGAATTTTTATACTGAGATTTCTTTTTACAAGTTTTGACTGGAGAATATCTACTATATTTCTCAGCTTCATTTCATCGTTTGTTGTAATGGTTATGGTTTTGTCCGCTTCCAGATCAACCTGTGAATTAGAATTTTTCAAGTCGAATCTTGATGTTAATTCTCTTTTTACCTGATCAATTGCGTTAACCAATTCCTGTTTGTCGTATTCCGAAACAATATCAAAACTGCACTCTTTTGCCATAATATAAACTCCTTCTTTTTAATAAAACTTTTCTAAATACTAACATAAAAAAGCAGGATTTGTAAATCCTGCCTACTAACACACTACTTCATATATTACGGGGAAATTAATTATTTTTTGAAAATTGATTTTACTTTTGTTCCGATTGTAGTAAAGAAACCTTTTACTTTTGTTCCCATACTTTTGAAACTTAAACTTTTTGGTATCATACCTTTAATTTTTGTTCCTATATTTGAGAAAAAGCCTGATACTTTTGTCCCGACAGTCCCCGCGCCCGGGATTTTCTTTGCTGCGGATTTCAGTTTCCCGAATAATCCGAATTTATGAGCAACAAGTCCGCCGACAAGAACTCCCGCACCAATCAGAGCGCCTTTTATTACTTTTTCTTTCGTTGATGAAGATTCAAATTTATCGTTTGACAGGGCTTTTTTAATGTCAATGTCATTCATTGAGCCTGATACCCCGCTGATTTTATAGTCATCCATATCTTCAATGGAATTTCCTGCAATATTATTGAGTTTAGTCTGCCCTATATCTTGCGTGAATGCGGGATTATACAATCCGTAAATTGAACTTGAATCAATCATTTCTACCTGCCAAAAAAATTTAATACCTTACCTACATTTATATAAAGTTTTTTTTGAAAATATTATTTACTTTTTTGTAAAATTTTGGTTTAATATTCTTAACAATTAAGTTTTTGAGAAAAGAAAGCGGGGAATTATGAACATGTTTAAGCGTTGGTATGATGCGGATTCGGTGGTTAGTCGTGCAATTAACGAACTTGAAAAACAACCTGAGGAAATACAGGTAAGATGTGCTGAGTATATTATCAGTTTGCTTAAAGATGTTGAAATTGAAAAATTGAGTCTTGAAGATCAGTACAATTACATTATGCGCCGCTGGTACGATAAAAATATTAAGGTTTCTCATGCCATTGAATATTTAAGACTTTCACCGAAAGAATTAAGACGTGAAACAGCACTTAAAACACTCGATTATTTAAAAGAAATTACCGAAGAAACCGATGAGATAAGTGAAGAAGAAAATTCTTAACATTTAGACTTTTTTTGAAAAATATTGTTTAATTATATTGGAGGATATTTCGTGTCTGATATCAGAAATGATAAGGTAATTAAACTTTTTTCAAAACATAACGAGGCAAAATTCAAACCGTCCGAGGTAAAGTTTTATGCGGGTTTTAACTATGTAAAACTCAAAAGAGATTCCAACGGCAATAAGTTTAACAAGGAAAATCTGTTGTCTTATGCGGGGAAGTGCCATTATATGGTTACCGTTATGAGGGAAATCTCGGGTGAAACCGTCTTATATCGTTATGATGTGCCAAACGAAGAACTGTTTAAATTTATGAAATCATTTGATGAAAATACATTAGACGGTACAATTATTGAAATTGAAAAATATTTTCCCGAAGATTTAGCGTAGCAGTGTAATATTATGTGTTTTTTTAACAAATATCATGAAAGTTTATACAGATGCACAAAGCCGTATCAGTATGTTGGCGGGGAGTTTCTGTCGCATAATAAAAGTTTTGACGATGCAAGTGTTCGTTTCGTTTTGGCATTTCCCGACAAATATGAAATAGGTATTTCAAATTTGGGGGTGCGCATTCTGTATGAAATTGTTAATTCAAAGCAAAATTATATGTGTGACAGGGTATATGCACCCGAAGCCGATTTTAAACCTGAAATTTTGTACGGTTTAGAATCTAAAAAACCGATTAATAATTTTGATGTTGTCGGTTTTTCTCTCCAATATGAAATGTCGTATCCGACAGTATTAAAAATGCTTGAAATGTCAGGTATCCCATATAAAAATTCCGAAAGAGGGGATGATGACCCGATTATTGTCGCAGGTGGTCCGTGTACTTTTAATCCTCTGCCTATGAGTGAATTTATTGATGTTTTTATAATCGGTGATGGTGAAGATGCTATAGTTGAACTTTGTGAAATAATTGAAAAGACTAAGGGCTTGCCCCGAAAAGAAAGAATAAAAGCGATTTGTAATAATAAAAATTCGGGATTTTGGTCGGCAAGTGTCGGCGGCTCTGTAAAAAAACGTATAGCGCAACTTGAATATGAAACAGCACCCAAAACTTATCCCGTACCGTTTTCATCCTCTGTTCAGGACAGAGCCGTTGTGGAAATTCGCAGAGGATGTGGCAGGATGTGCCGTTTCTGCCAGCCCGGACATGTCACCCTGCCTGTTCGTGAACGGAGTGCGGAGGATATTATAAAAATTACAAAAGAATTGGTTAAAAATACAGGCTACGATGAATATTCTCTTTTGTCGCTTTCTTCTAATGACTATTCAAATATTAACGAGGTTATAAAAGAACTTGCAGTTGATTTTAATGAAAAGAAAATATCGGTATCGCTTCCCAGTCAAAGAATTGACGGTTTTAATCTTGAACTTGCAAATCTTGTTCAAAGTGTCAGAAAATCCACAATGACACTGGCACCGGAAGCAGGTTCGCAGCGTTTGCGTGATGTTATCAAAAAGAATATAACGGAAGACCAGATTATGGATGCCGTTTTAACCCTTTACGAAAACGGATGGTCACGTGTAAAATTTTATTTTATATGCGGACTTCCGACAGAAACCTTGCAGGATATGGATGAAATGGCAGAACTTTTCAGAAAAATTCGTTATCGCTCAAGGTTAATAAAAAAGGAAAAGGGGCTATCTCATTCGCTTGATTTAACCTGTACCCTTTCTATTTTTGTACCAAAGCCTTTTACTCCTTTCCAGTGGTGTTCTCAGATGCCTCTTGATGAGGTTACCGAGCATATTCATTATCTAATGGAACAGGTAAAACATATTAAGGGCGTAAAGGTTAATTATCATGAAAAGTTTGTTTCGCTTTTGGAGGCCGTTTTAACAAGAGGCGATGCTGAACTTTGCGGATATATTGAAACGCTCTACAAAAAAGGCTGTTATCTTGATGCATGGGGTGAATATTTTAACAAAAATGTCTGGTTTGAAACGGCTGATGAAGTCGGTGTTGACCTTAATGCTCTTGCACAGAAACATTATGACTTAAATTCTTCTCTCCCATGGAATTTTGTTGATGTCGGAATAAATAAAGAATGGTTTGTATCTGAATATAAAAAAGCATTTTCTGTTGATGAAAATTCTCCGCACATTGTACCCACATGCCAGCATAATTGTGTTGGGTGCGGTGTTTGCAAAAATCTTGGCGTTCATAAGATTACTGCTGAACCGTTTAAGGCATCTGATGTCGCACAAAAAATTAAATTACCCGAAAAAGTCGATCCGTCTGTTTGTCCAAAAGATATTAAAGAAACTTTCAGATACAGAATTAAACATATAAAAACAGGTACCCTGAGATATTTCTCTCATTTAGACTGGCAAAATACATTTTTTAAAGCGGTTTCACGTTCAGGTTTAAAAGTTGCGTATTCTTATGGATTTAATCCGACAATGAAGATTTCAATGGGGGTTGCATTACCTCTGTTTTGCGAAAGTATGACAGAATTAATAGATATTGAATTTTTTGAAAAATATTCTCCTGAGGTAATAAAATCCGAGTTACAAAAAGTTTTACCTGATGGTGCCGAAATTATTGATGTCGAAATAATCGATAAATCAGAGCCTGCAATTGACAGAAAAGTTTGCTGGGCAGAATATAAAATAAAACTTTGTAATTCTGATATTGATAAATATAAAAAGTTAGTATATAATACGGATGAGGTTTTATCTCAAAACGAAATTTTAGTTGAGAGAAAAAACAAAAAAGGTTTAGTTAAAACAACAGATATTAAAAAATCAATCGGTTCGCACCGATTTGAAGATAATAGTCTGTTCATAGTATTAAAGACGGGACAAGGAACAGAAATTCCTGCACTCAGGGCAGATACACTTATGGGTATCATAGAGCCTGATGAGA
>CAMHMW010000007.1 GCA_946186335.1 uncultured Candidatus Melainabacteria bacterium | reverse complement strand
TTGCACTTATTTGCACTCGCTAAAATTCAAACACTAAGCGGGATAGATGCTGAAACAAATTCAGCATGGCTAAATATCGGTGCAAAAAAGTGCAAAAATTGGGACAAAAGTGCAAGAACAGTCCGGCAAATCTCTACACTATAAATCTGCCTCAAATCCCCGACAATTCGGCATCATAGCCAACAAAAACGCATCTAAACTGTCCTGAAAACCTATATCGGCATTATCACCAATAAAAAACGCATCCAAACTGTCCTGAAAGGTTATACCCATCCCTTGACATTAAAAAAGGACAAGAAAAAATCTTGTCCTTTTTAATTGCCGAAGGGGGGACTTGAACCCCCACGGATTTCTCCATACGCACCTGAAACGCACGTGTCTACCATTCCACCACTTCGGCATATTACCTATTTCTATTTAATTTTCAATTCTTCTGTCTGCCTGCGTGGCGGATGTATTCGCTTTGCTCATACCCTCTCAAAAAACGATACTTAATCGTTTTTCGGCAGAGTACCACTTCGGCATACTACCAATTTCTATTCAATTTTCAAGAGTATTATAATACCCTCTCTTGAATTTCATATACTCAACTTCGTTTCGCATTGAAATTCTTTTCTCTCCCGAGGAGAGATTTTCTACAACTCAAGTCTATCACAAAATTTTTATAATTGTAAATACTTTATCTCAATTTGTGCTAAAATATCCTCATGAAAAACATTTTTAAACTATTTTTCATAGTCTGTTTATTCTTTGTATCTGCTTGTGCAAACGCTTTTGATACGCAGAAAAATACCGATTACATAAAAGCAGTGCAAACACAAAACATTTTCACAGCAGGTAATTCACAGGAAACATCAGTTGTTTCATCTAATTCTCAAAGTTCTGAAATTTACCTGCAAAACGACAACAAAGAAAATTATACAGGCGGAAATCTTTTTAAAGCATCCTCACAAGCAAAATTTTTGCAGGAAATTTTTGCCCAAAATTATAATAAATCTTTCCTGAGCAAATCTCAGAAAATATCTCCTATTTTAAGAAATGAAATTTGCACAAGAGCCCCGTAAAACTCCCTGATTATTTCTTGCACACATAATATTTTTCGTCCGTTGTATGTACTTAATTTGTATATTATATAACCAGATGCGGGCGGGAATGGAGTTGTGCAGACTTTTTCATTTGATTACTAATTAAGGAGAAAATTATGGAAAATAATAATATAAAAGAAGAAAACTCAAAACCCGAAATTCACAGTAATTCAGGAACAGGAGCATTAAGTTCGATAATATTCCTGATTATAGTCATTATCGGGATGATAGTACTTGCCCATTTTAAGGGTAATTAATGCAAGAAAGCGGCGGGGCAATATTTGCCCCGCCGCTTTCTTGCATGGACATCTTTTTATGATACCATATAACCATTGAGGAGCATATTATGGCAAAATTAACATTTGCACAACATATATTTTCCATTACAAATTCCGGTTCGGATAAACTAATCACCATTCTCGGAATTCCGATAAGAATTGACCGCAGCGGATATTATAAAAAATTTTGTCAGGATTTGGAAATTGATAACAACAAAATTGTTTTTTGTAATTTCAACGGTGCCAGTTACGGCTGCAACCCCAAATATATTGCCCGTGAGATTTTAAAAAGAAAACTTCCTTATGAATTGGTATGGCTTACCCGTGATGTAGAAACAGAAACCAAAAATAAAAATTTCCCCGCAGAGATTAAACTTGTCGGATACGATACAAAACAAGGCTTAAAAGAACTTGCTCAGGCTAAATTGTGGATAGATAACCAGCGCAAAAATTATTTCATTAAAAAAGGGTTAAAGAAAAAAGAAGGTCAATACTTCATCCAGACATGGCATGGTGCATTAGGAATTAAAAAATTGGATGCCGATGTTAAAGCCTTTACTAATGAATATAAACAGGACTGGGTTGAACGTTCCAGATATGATTCTTCAATGTGGGATTATCTGTTAACAAACAGCACCTTTGAAAACGAAATTTTCAGACGCGCATTGTGGTTTAATAAAGAACTAAAAGAATTTGGACATCCCAGAAATGACATCTTTTTTGAAAATTCAAACGAGTACAGGCAAAAAATCGGAGAATATTACAAAATCCCGCAGGGCAAAAAAATCGTTCTTTACGTTCCGTCATTCAGGGATAATGATGATATTTCCTGCTACAAGCCTAATTACGATATATTATTAAAAACTCTTGAAGAAAAATTCGGCGGGGAATGGGTTTGTATCACAAGACTTCACCCGAGAGCAAAAAAATTTGATAAAGAAATTATCCCCCAAAATGCAAAAGTTATTGACGGAACATTTTATCCCGACATTCAGGAACTTCTTGTTTCCGCAGATATAACAATAACTGATTATTCAAGCTGCATTTTTGATTTTATGCTGACAAAACGTCCTGCATTTATTTTTGCAACAGATATGAAAAATTTTGACCAGGACAGAGGTTTTTATTATCCTCTGACTTCAACGCCATTTCCGGTTGCACAAAACAATGACGAACTGAGTGAAAACATACTTAATTTTGATTACGAAACTTATAAACAAAAGGTTGAGGAATTTTTGAAAGACAAAGGTTGTATGGAAGACGGTCACGCATCAGAACGGGTTGTTGATTTGATAGAAAATATCATGATGAAATAATTTCTTATTGTAAATTAAAACCGTTTTCCTGACAGTATGTATTCAGAGAGGCTGAATATTGTGTTATTAATTCTTTCATATAAGCACTTCTGGTATTTTTGACAACTGTTTCCAAAGCCCTATCATACATCGCTTTTGCACCTTTGAGGTATTCCCCCTGATTTTGGGAAGAAAATGAACCCAAATCCTGATAATATCTCCCATATACCAGATAAACTTTTGAAATTAAATCATTCATCCCGAATTTTTTGGAAACTGCAAGTGCGGTATCAAGACTAATTTTTGCTGATTCAAAATCCGAAATCTTCATATTTGCTTTTGCAAGCAGAATTTCTAACTGAACAACAAAGAACAGATTATTGATTTTAGGATTTTGCGCAATTTCTAATGCTCGTTCGGCAATATCAAGCGCCTCCTTGGTTGATGATGCAATAATTGTTGCTTCCGCTATCAGATACCAGCATAACAAAGCCCCGAAGGCGAGTTTCTTGTCCGCAAAATACGTAATTTGTTCATTATAAATTTCAAGCGCACGTTTTGCCTGTTTTGAATCACATAAAATCTTACCAAGCAAAGTTTTGAAAATATTTTTATGGAAGTCATAACCCGAATTCTGCGCAAACATTGCCCATTTAAACAAATCATCACGCAACCCGTCATAGTCCTTTAACAATATTCTGTTGACGGCATTTATCAAATTCAGGTTGTTTATATCTTCGCATCTTTCGGAACTCAATGTATCAGCATCAACATCTTCAAGCCCCCAAAGGGATGATACCTCTGACAACATTGAAAATGATGCCGCATAATCACCTTTCATTGTATTTGCAAATGCAAGAACAAGTTTTGCCCTGCCGTAAAGGTCATTATCAAGATTTTTTTGTTTATCAAGAATATCAAATAGCACTGTCAAAACTTCAAATGAACGTTCATTTCCCTGCATGACAAGTGCCTGCGCCAAACACAAATAAACCCTTATTCTTGTATCATACACAAACCCCAAAGGTATTTTCACATCTAATTTCGGAGATTGCAGGGTTGATGTTAAGACGGGCAAAATATCATTATCAATTAAATTAATTACCTCTCCGCAATTACCTATACTCAAAAGTGACGGCAATTTTGATGCTTTTATCATTGCAGCTTCAAGTGTCTGATTTTGAGATAAATGTTTTAATGCGTTATCAGCACATTCAACATCCCCGAAATAATTTCCTACTTTCTTGCAACTCAAAGCCAAATAACCTAATAGTTCAATTTCTTTTGTCACATTTCCTTTTGTTTTTGCTCTTGCAATAGCATCCGGTAAATATTCCAAAGCCTCCTGCGGGTCATATTCCGTTAAAAGTTTACCCAAACGCTCACTTATGTTGTATCGTATATCAAGCGTTTCATTCTCATTAAATTCATTGAGCAGGGCAAGACATTGTTTCTGGGCAATCACGTATAGATTTATATCGCCGATATAAGAAGCGAGTCTTGTTGTCTTTGTCCAAATATCAAATGCCATACGGTTTTCTCTGAGGTTGTGGGCAATCATTGCCATTGCAGCATTGGTATTCAAGGTATAAACACTAAGTGCTTTTCCGACTTTCACGTTTATATCCTCAAACGAATCATCTTTTTGAATTTTCTTTAAAACCGTTTCCCACAGCAAAAGGTTATTAAACTCAAAAAATACTTCGTTATATTTGCGAATGAAATTAGATTTTACAAGATACGAAACAACATCATTAAATTCCTGATTTTTATATCCGAAAATATCTTTGAGAAGAAACAAATTCAGTTTATCTCCGAGAATTGCCGCCCCGCAGAGCATCTTATGCGCTTCTTTATTGATTTTCTTTAATGTAACAAGCCTTTCGTTTATCAATTCAGGAAAAGTTTTGGGCATAATGAAAGCCTTGTCTGCAATCTGACAGTCAAAACAATAACTTACCGCCTGTTCTACAAATGCAGGATTTCCGTTACATCTTTCAAGAATAATATCCTTTTCACGTTCTGAAACATAAGTTCCTGCCTCACCCGACAATTTCATATCTTTACTCATTTGAGCGGGTGTAACCGCAGCCAGATGAATATCGGCATAAGAACATATATCCGCCGTTTCACAGGAAAAAATGCTTGCAGCGGGCTTGTGTTCTTCATATATCAATATCAGCTTAAAATTCTTTGAAGAATTTGAACGTGATATAAAATTAGTGAAAAATTCAACAGAAAAACCGTCAACATAATCAAAATTATCTATGACAAATACAAACTTACCCGTGTTTCTTAAAGCATCAAAAATCTTGTCAAGAATTGAATGAGTACGTTTTTTGTTTATGATAATATCCTCATAATGTCCGTCTTTTGAGGTATAAAGGAAATTTATAAAATCGATTATTTCATTATTATCCAAAAACTTAAATTCATTTGTGAAAAATTTTAAGGCATTTTCGTTTATATCTTCCGTATTTGTACAGTAATTCGGCAATTTGAAAAGATTAAGGAGCATGTCCTGAACAACTCCGCCCGGAGTCAGTTGAGTCAGCGGGGTGCATTTTCCGATACACCATCTGAAATCTTTATTCAATTCCGATTTTTTTACTTCGTTTAAAAGAGTTGTTTTTCCGATACCTTTTTCACCCGTTATTGAAAATATTTTTTTATCTTTTGAATGCAACCCCTCAATTAATTCTTCAAATGCCTGTTTTGAATTTAAAAGTTTCGGGTTGTAACCCAAATTATTATTTTGCATTTCGTTTAATTTTTGAGATTTGCCAAAGGGTGATGAGCATTTTCTGCAAACTTCGGCATGCGGGAAATTCACACTTCCGCAATTTGAACATACTTTCAAAAGTTCATTTCCGCATTTTGAGCATGACAAACTTCCTACGGGATTTACCGTATTACAATTACTGCAAATAATTCCGGTACGAGTTTTGCAATGAGGACATTTCAGAGCCGTATCAGGAATATCTTTTTTACAAACAGGACACTTCATAGTTTAGATTTATTCTATAACAATTCTTACTTTTTCCATAAGGGTGAAAAGCCGTTTGGAAACCTCTGACTGAGAAATACCCAATTCATTAGCTATTTCACTTTGTGTCATGCCTCTATCATAACGCAAAATATACATTTTTAAATAGTTTTTATCAGGTTCACTCTCGTCAATCTTTTTAATTGTTTCGGCGACAAAGGTCAAAAGTTCTTTTTGGATAACGATTTCCTCTGGATCGTCGGGAATTTTGACACTTGAATAACTGATGACAACATCGGAATAATCAGGTCTGTCAACATGCTTTTCTTCAAGAGCAACCTCTTTTGTTGACATGTAACCCGTTCTTGACCTTCTTATTCTGCCGGAATCTTTGAGGACATTGATAATAGATGTGGTAACAATTCGCCTGAGATAAGTTTCAAGTGTAGCTTCCGAATCAATGGTATCAAGAATTGCAACGGAACGCTTACATGTTTCGTTGAAAAAGTCATCGTATAAATCCTCATTATTAGGATATTTACGGTCGCTTTTAATTATCCTGCTTATAAGCTCTATCTTATCTTGTGCAATTTCCACAATTCTATCCCTTTATTTTAAGTGTATTATAACACATTTAAAAATAAATTTTAAGTATTGCGGTTGTACTCTCGTCATTTCTCACGCTATGCGGGGCTTTTACACTTTTCAAAGTTTGGTTAACAGTTTGTAACACAATACTGTCAATTTGGGTAGAGCCGCTTGAATTTAACATCTGCGAACTCTTGAATGTACCATCTTGCGTGAAGGTTACACTGACTTTAACAGGACTTGAATATATGTAATCGGTCGCCAGAAGCAAATCACTAACGAGTGCAAGTTTCAGGCTTTTTCCGACAGACTGGAAATACTGTTTGAAATTTGGATCATAAGAGATGTAATCGGGAACTTCCCACGACAGTTTTTTGATATCAACAAATGAAGTTGCCGCACCTGATTTTCTTGCCGCATCAACGGAATTTGAACCGGCTGTTGAGGCAAGCGCATTTGAATTATTATCCATATTCAGAACATTCTCATTTGTAACATTTAATGTATTGCCGTCAGAAACACCGTTATCGGAACTTGTCGGAACATTATCATCGGTAATCGGCTGAGGAGCCTCAATGGATGGGGTCTTGAACATTTTAGCCGCAAAGAATCCGACAACACCGACAATAATAAGAACAACCAACCCGCCAAACAATCCTGCAATCAGCGGAGCTTTTGTCGTTTGAGGTCTTGCTGCGCCCATTCTTCCCGGATTATTCAACAGTGCATCTCCCGGCATTTTTTGAGTCGGTGTGTACAAATTACCCAATGGAGTATTATCCGAGAACTGTTCGCCCATGTCGTTAATATCAATCGGAATTTCACCGATTGCAAAAGTTTTATCGCTTATTACCCGTGAATTTTCCGTTGCAACAACCGCCGCAACAGGTTCAGGTTCTGTAATCACATCATTATCAACAGTTTTTGCCGGCTCGGCACCACTCAAATCATCATATCCCGTATTGTCAGTCCAGCTTTCAGCCGGCTCATCATTAGAACCAAGGGAATCAAGTAAACTGTCTAATTCATCAGAAGCAGCCACATTATCATCAAGCATTGTATCAAGTTCATCACCTGCTTCCGTCTGGGAAACCGCTTCCTGCTCAGGTTCGGGTTCAGATTCAGGCTCTGTTTCAGCCTGAGGTTCAGAGATTATATCGGTATCTTCAACAATTTCGGTAGTATCATCTGCCGGTTTTTCTTCTGCCTCAGCCAAAGATTCTTCAACCATATCTATATCATCCGTCTGAACTTCCGTTAATTCTGTTTCAGGTTCCGCCGTTTCCTGAATAACATCAACCTCAGGGGTTTGGGTTAAATCTTCTTCCGTAAGTTCGGTATCTGTAATCGGTTCTGTTATAGTATCAGCAGAAGGTTCTTCCAAAACTTCTTCCGTAATTTCCGTTTCAGCGATTTCTGATATTTCGGGTTCTGTTGTTTCGGAAATCTCAGGTTCTTCTGCAACCTCTGTCATTTCAGCGCCGTCTAAATCAATTTCTGGTTCAGTTACGGTTTCTTCGGTTATTTCAGGTTCCGTTATTTCTGTTTCTAAAGCCTCGGGTTCTTCAATTTTTGTATCCTCAACCGTTTCTTCAACTTCCTCAGCCGTTTCCGTATCTTCCTCTGCTATTTCCGGAGTTTCAGCAATATCTTCTGCCTCAACGGGAATTTCTTCTTCCTGTAATACATCTTCTGTTACCGGAGTTTCAGTTAAATCTTCAACCTCAGACGGTTCATCAATCTTTTCATCAATCGTTTCTTCTTCAGGCTCACTTTCCATAAGCGGATTATCCTGAGTAATAGTATCTCCGAGAGTGTCATCCCCTATATTAAAATCTAAATCAAAATCTCCGATACCACCATCTAAAGGCGGCATATCAATTAATTCGGACTCGTCTTCCATATTAACATCCATATTGGAATACATATCCATACTTGATGTACCATCGTCATTTATTGTGTAATCAGCAGTCATGGGTAAATCTACAACTTCACTTTCAGAAATGCCCTGCATCTCGGCAAAATCTTCTTCCGGATTTACACCTCCTTCTAATGCCACAAGAGTTTCCATATCAGAAAGAGATTCGGCATGGTCTTCATCAACCGTTCCTTCATTTACAATATCCATTGAAGTCATATCAACGGTTTCATGCTCAAAAACCTGTTCTTTTGTCTTAGAAGCTATTGATTCAACCTTATCAACCTGTGCCATATCTAACGGTTCGTCGATTGTATGTTTATCTTTATTCGTAATTTCACCTGATGCACCTGCAAGTTTCATAGCGGTTTCAGAAACTTCCGCAGCAATTTCAGCTGCTTCAACAGTTCCGGCAGCTTCCGCAACGGCACCTGCAGCCGCCATTGTTCCTGCAGCAACAGCACCACCCTCAGCCGCTTGCCCAAGTGCGACAACAATATTGCTTGCTAAATTTGCTTTTTTATCTTCTATACTTGACGGGTTTTCATCAATTGATGCAATTGTTCTGTCCAAAATATCATCAACAGACATCTCTTTATTGCTTTTTTCAACGGTAACGGCATGAACCTCCTGCTGTTCAACATTTTGAATTTCAGGTTCCTTAGTTTCTTCTTCTGCCGTTTCCTCCTCGGTTTCAGTCGTTGTTTTGGGTTCCTGTCCGGCATTATCCTCAGGTTCTTCTTCCTCTTTATCTTCCAGCATATCATCTCCGAGAGAATCCTCAGGCTCTGTTGATTCAGGTTCCGAAATAACATCTTCCTCTGTACTATCGGGAGATGTAAGAACTTGAGCAGCATCAAGATTTTTTACAACTTCTGCCGATGCACTATACGCAAGAGTTTCAAAATTATCAAATTCCAAAACGCTTTCTCTTAATGCGTCACTCATAAGCAAAAGTTCCAAAAGTTCTTTTTCTTCTGATGCTGTTAAATCATGGTCATTTAATGCAACCGCAAGTTGTCTGCCTCTGAGCATATCTTCTTCCGTAATATAACGGGGAGTTTTCCCTACAAAATCTTTTATTGTTTTTATAAATGATTCGGTTGAAATAAGCTGTTTATCGGTAATAAAATAATAATCTTTGTTTGAATTACTCTTATCAATAATTGCTGGCTGGAAATATCCCAAAAATTCGGCAGTTTTGAAATCTTCACTGATTTTTACAACCGCATAAATATCGGGAAGAATATTTTTTTCAAAGTGACTTTTAGGAACAAATATCTGCTCCTTGTCAAATACAACACGAACATCAACGTGAATATTCGGCAATAAAATATCCGCAATGTCCATACTTTCCAGAATTTTTGAAATCGAATGGATATTATGTAAATTAACAATATCCAAACCTTCCGATGCCATATAATTTTTTATTATTTCCGCACCTAAAGTATTTATATAAGCTCTTGTTTTTATTTCCGGATTAACAAAATTCCTTGACATGAATTTTGCTTCTTCAATATTTTCACTCCCTATGTATATTAATGTTTGTTGTATATCTGACATTATTATTTCCTCCCGCTATTTATACAGATGACACATCTTAAAAAATTATTCCAAATTTTATGTAAATTTTTGTAACAAAAATTTGATTAAAAAGAATTATGAGTCAAAATTAAAAAATCAGAGGGTTTATATTAGATGTAGTAGAAATGTATAAGGAGGTTTTCTCATGTTAAGTCCTGTATCTATGGCTAGTGTTTCCAGAGTGCATTTCGGCGATTCCGGTATGCTGGAACGTGAAGGTGCATATTCAAATAAAACACAAACAACCGCAGCTCCCGTTGAAGCTGCCGAAGAAAAGAAATCTAACACCGGTAAAAAAGTCGCAATAGGCGCAGCAGTTGTTGCAGCTTTATTACTGGCATTAGGTGCATTAAGCAGAAAGAAAATCATATTCAAACCGTTGGATGCTGAAGCCCTTAAAGCTGCAAAATGGTACAGCCCTGCAAAATGGGGGCACTACTTGCACGAAGCAGGTGAAAAAATCGCTCAATGGACTTGGGATCCAACAAAAAAACTGTGGAACAAAATATTCAAAAAAGGCGGGACAAAACCTGCTACACCTCCCACAGACGGTGCAGCAGCTTAACAAAAGAGAAAACTGTAATAAATATAAAAAGGCGTTTGCTAAAAGCAAACGCCTTTTTGCTTGACGGAACCCCGCCTGTAATGTTATAATAACGTTGTTGAGTTAAGCGTTTACCCATACTGATATGTCAGAAAGGATAATTATGACATACGGTATTCCTTATTCCTTTGTTCCCGGAACAAAGGCAAAAGCTGATGAAGTTAATGCAAATTTTATTGATGTTATTGAACGTATAGAAGCAACAAACTCAAACGTCAGCAACAATTACGAAGATGTTATCACCAGAATAGATGACACAAATACGCAACTGAATAACAAAACTTACGGAAGTTGGGTTAACAGTTACACTACCATTGCAGGCGATCAGGAAGTTCCGACGACCAACAACATAGCATATAACCTCAGCAATTATTTACCAAATGACGGGAATAAATATGAAGTTATCGTAGTTGCATCATACAGAACAACTGCACAATCAGGTAAAGTCATTAATGTAGATTTACGCAGCGATATAATTACTTCAAATGTTTGTGTGGGGCGTGTACGTACTTACACAAACAACTCTGCATACGGCAGCGGATGTGCAATTATGCCAATCGGCACAGGCAGAAAACTGTATATGGCAGCAAACACATCAAATAATGCAGGCGGAAATTTCAGCCTCTTACTTGTTGCGTACAAAAAAATTGTTTAAGAAAGGATTTTATTATGAATTATTTATTTGTAGAAAATGAAAAAATAATCGGTGCAGGTCAATGCCCGATTCTAAATGATAACATTCAAAATATTGAAGTCAGCGATGAAATTTTTAATGAATTTCTTGATGACAAACTGAAATACACATACCAAAACAGTGAAATAACAAAAAATCCAGAATACGAAAAACTCAAAGAAAAAGAACAAATTCTGAAACAAATCAATGAAATTGAGGAAAAATTATCAGTTCTTGACCTGAAACGTATTCGTGCGGTCTGCGAAGATGAAATCAGAGATGAAAAGACAGGCGAAACCTGGCTGGATTTTTATAATTCACAAATTTACGATTTGCGTATTCAACTTAAATACCTTGAAGAAAAACTTTAATCTCATAAGTTCGGTTGCTCCTCTCAACCATTGAGAGGGGCTAATCGGACTACTCTCGTATGACGATTGTATTTTCCACATATTTGATATATTTATATATAAGAGGTTAATTTATGTTTACTACCATAAGACGAGGAATATCAAAGGTTAATGAGGATATACGGGTAATTTATGAAAACGACCCTGCTGCAAAAAATCTGCTGGAGGTCATTTTATGTTACCCCGGATTACACGCACTTATTGCCTATCGTTTTGCACACAGATTATACAAATGGCACATACCGCTTATTCCCCGTCATATCTCATACCTCACAAGAATTATTACGGGTATTGAAATTCACCCCGGAGCGACTATCGGCAGAAGATTGTTTATTGACCACGGAGAAGGTGTGGTTATTGGAGAAACAACAACAATCGGAGATGATGTCCTTATTTATCAGCAGGTAACACTTGGCGGAACAGGCAAAGAAACAGGAAAACGCCATCCGACTATCGGAAATAAAGTTATTTTAGGCGCAGGGGCAAAAGTTTTGGGAAACATTACAATAGGTGATAATGTCAGAATAGGTGCCGGTTCGGTTGTCATAGAAGATGTCCCCGAAAATTCAACCGTTGTCGGTGTTCCCGGAAGAATTACACACAGAGCTTTTGTTGACGATAACGGAAATCTCATGCACAACAGAATTCCTGACCCCATTACCTGCGAACTGAACAGGCTAAAAGCCGAAATTGAAATACTCAAAGAAAACAAATAATTTTTCCAATAAAAAAAGCCCCCTTTCAGAGGCTTTTCCTAGCTCAACCACTGCTTGACCGCATTTATACCCAGTCCAATGGTCTGCCCTATTACGGTGCCTGCCATATACGAATTTGTATAACCAAACCCGAACGGCATACAACCGTATCCCATCATCGGCATATTAAAACTGAACCCTGAATAAGGAGGCGATGATGAAAAATTAAACAGCGGAACATTCAGATAACTGTTTCCGCAACCGCAATTCGCAAGTGCCGCATTTCTGGCATTTTGCGCATGTTGTTCATACCTGTTGTAGATATTTATCCTGCCAAAATCAACAGGCTCATAAATTTTACTGTAATTTACGTAGTTTACCATAATAATATATCTCTCTTTTCTATATAAAAAATTTCTGTTTACCGCTATTTCAATATATTGAAATTTAGTTACATTTATTTACATAATTTGAACCCGAATTTATAACACCTGTTCAGTATTCTCATTTGTAAAAAAACATTGTATAATCTTTACAAGAAAGCATGTTTATTCTAAAAATAAAGTGTAAAAAGGAAAGAGAAACCGTTGAATAATTTTGAAAGTTTTGACAATTCTGAAACCGCTGTTAAAAAGGATATCGTAATACAGGAAAGGGTTGAACTTATATCTTCACACATGTATAAGCATTTCCTTGATTATCAGCATGCCACAGCAAATACGAATGAAATTTTTACACGTATGATTGATTGTCTTGATTTGGTTTCCAATAACCTTAAACAGTCGTTTTCTTCAAGAGGAGTTCCGACCCAGAATATTTACGTTGAAACTGATGCTCTGAAGTCAACAGCCGTAATCAATATTCTCTGGAATAAAATGAGTTTTACAACCCGTTGTAACTTTGTTCCGCAGGAATTTTTAAGAAAAGACGGCGGAAGAATGTTCTCTAACAGAATTATTGCAATACAGGGAAATTACAATGACCTGATAAAAGATGCAAAGAATCATGACGAAGAAATGGAAATTCTGCTTGATAACGAAGTCGCATCTCTTTATGTTCCGGCTGATCAGACCCTTAAATGTATTTTTAAAATAAAACATACGGGGCAGGAATTTCCTATTAACCAGATTGATGCCCCAAGAGAAGTTATACTTAAAGTAATTGAAATGATTTGCGGAGATACCTCATATCATAAAGACGGTGTCGTCAGAAAATTTGTAAGTTAAGATTTTGACTTATAATCAAAAATTATTATTATAAGTAGAGTAGAGGTTTTACAGGTTAGAAATGAAATTATTAAAAAAATTAAAAGAGTACGAAAATCAATACATTTTTTTACGTTGGGCAACAGGCGGGGATTACGGAAAGTTAATCTATGTCGGTGATAATTTTGTTGAATTTAATATCATAGATGTTGATACAATGAGTTATCGTGAAACCATGCTCATATCAGCCCCGCTCATCCTGGAAGCCGCAATAGGCGGCGCAGATATTGCAAGAATTGTTGCGGAAGTTTCTTCCCGACTCAACTAGGGCTGGGGGTAAATGTATGTTACTGACCATAGATGTTGTATATATGTAATTTCTTGCCTTACGGCTAATCTTTTTCTATATACCCCGCTGTCGGAAGATTATACATATCATCCGTTATCGGTTCATATTTACCATGCCAGTCTTTATCCATAAATCCGACTGTTGCCTTGTATATTTCTCCCGTATCGGTATCACGGACTCTTTCATACCCCGTTGTTGCATCACTTCTTTTTTGGCTCATTATGTCGTAAGATTTTTGTCTTTCGTTCCAACCCGAGGTTATAATATCGGATGTTTGATTGCATATAGACTGTATTGCCTGCGCATTCCGGACAACCTGTCCCTGCTGCTGATAATACCCGTTCACAAATTTGTCGCTGAATTTTATACTCCCGACACAACTGTTTAATACAGGAAGCCAGTCAACAAGTTCACCCTCAGGTGCCGTAAAATATACGGTGTTATAAACATTCAAAACAACAACAGGCGGAATTGCAACCTCTTTTATTGTTGCGGTAAATACCCCCTCAACTTTTTTACCCTGTTCATTATCATATACCGCTCTGACAATTGAACCGCCGGTCATATTTTTACCCAGAGTCTGTACGGTCTTGAAATTTTTAATTACCGGAGCCTTAAACGGCAATATATTCTGATTTAATGAGAAAACCTGTGTATAAACTTTATAAAACGCCTCTGTCGTTTGGGGGTTAATAACAGGTAATATTGCAAAAGGCGCATTCGGATAGTATCGTTTATAAAAATTCTTCATATCCTGAGTTTTTAAATACCCCTCCGTTTTCATATTGAAAAATATTTTATAATCAGGATTTTGAGGGTCATAGGCCATAAATGTATAGTGGATATAATCGGAATTTGCAACCCCGACAGTCCAGCCTTTCGGAATTTTCATAGAAAATAATCCGTTGTCAAAATTTTGATATTCAACACTTTTTGCCTTGCTTCTGGTAATATTTACTTTTGGCTTAAACAAACGGAATGAAGGCTTGGTCTTATTTTCAGATTTTGTGGTTACTTTTGCGGTATCCCTGTCAAATATATCTGCAATATCATCAAAAATATCACTTTCTACAATGAAAAATCCCAACAATACCAAAACAATTATGCCGATTATTGAAGATACAACAGCAATTATAATATATTTTTTATTCATATAACCTCCGTTTGTCACAGAAAATTATAACATATTACCACCTGATATTAAACCTGTATTTGGGGATGTTTTTTGTCAAGACATGCCACGACCTGCATTTTCTGCCAAAGCGCAAAAAAAAAGTCACAACTTTTGTTTTGCGACTTGAACAATAATCTTGGGAGGAGATTTTGGGATAGTTTGTACATGCATGATATGATGAACATGTCAAATTTGTTACATTTGTATTATAAATTTTAACAAAAGTTTACAAATTTATTTTTTTATGCTATTATATCAATCATGGATAAAGATTTAAACATACTCATCATAAATGGTCCTAATATAAACATGCTCGGTGTCAGAGAACCTGAGCAGTACGGCTCTAAATCTTATAAAGATTTGGAAATGGAATTACATGAGTATTCTTTTGAACTCGGGATAAATATTGAAATCTTCCAGAGCAATTACGAAGGAGAAATAATTGACAAAATCCAGTATGCGCTGGGAAATTTTGACGGAATAATTTTAAATGCAGGAGCATATACCCACACAAGCGTGGCTATTCGTGATGCTTTGACCTCCGTAAAAATTCCGACGGTTGAAGTTCACATCTCAAACATCTATAAAAGAGAGGAATTTCGTCACAATTCAATGTTTGCGGATGTTTGCGTAGGTCAGATTTCAGGCTTTAAAGTTGACAGTTACAAACTGGGTTTACAAGGACTTGTAAACTTCCTGACCAGTGCTAACGACTAAACTCCGTATCTGTTTTACCCAACAGAAACAATTATTTTTTTGATGCAAATTCCTGGTGTGCTTTTTCAAGCATTTGCAAAGTTTCTTCTTCGGTATGCGTTTGCGCATACTTGTCAACTGCCTGCATAATTGCCTTTGCAACGGCAGGATTTTTCTCTAAAAATTTCATGTCACCCTCGATTGAATCCGGTGTTACCTGAGATTTACCCAATGAAGCAGCAGGCATTGCCGACAAATCGCTCAATTCCTTCGTTTCTTGTACGGGAGCAGCGGTTTCCGCAACAGGTTCTTCCTGTGCAATTTTCGGAATACTTGTGAAATTTACGCTGTTAGGTTTGTTATTATCGATTTCTCTCATAGTATCACCTTACTTTCAGAAACTTAGTTTCCAATTATCTCCATGTCAATCTTATAGAAAACGTGTAAATAATATTTTTTGCTACTTTTTGTCAGAAAAAATTACAAAAATTAACATGTAATTTTCCCATTCATTTTTCATGTTATGATGTATTATATACTATTATAGGAAGTAATGCAAATTATGAACCTGGGTAAAATTTTAAAAGATGTATTATGGAATCTGACGGCATTTAGAACACTTAATGCTCTGCCTGATTCGGTAATTTTTGTTAATAGTGACGGTGAAATCAAACAGTTTAACAAAAAAGCCCAGCAGGTTCTGGGACTTAACTATGATGAAAGCATCATAAAATTCAATGAAATCATCAAAGACGGCATGAATATTTTAAGAAATTCCGCAGATTCTGCTAAACCAGTTTTGGCATGTGTATCAAAATCGGGGGCGGAATTTTATGTTGAAATAAATGCCTCAAACAAATTTGGCGGCTATCTGGTTATTATCAGAGATATAACAAAGTTGACCAAAGAAATTGATAATGATGACAAAACAAGAAGATTTAACAACGAAAAAAATGCAATGCTTGCAATGCTGGAGGATGATATTAAATCACCTATTTCGTCTATACACGGATTTTCAAAAGGTCTTTTGGACGGCTTAGGCGGTGAATTAACAGAAAAACAAGCAAAATATGTTCAGATTATAAGTAACAATTCTCACGATTTATATGTATTTATGAGCAAGTTTTTACAGTTTTCAAAGGCAGAATCGTCAATTTATCAGTCCGATTATCACAATTGCGATATAACAGAAACTCTGAAATCTGTTGCTTCCGAATATGAGGGAATAATCAAATCCAAAAATCTTGAATTTGATATTGACGGAAATTCTCTTGAAAAAAGAAACGTGAATATAGATTTGCCTTCTGTAAAAGAGGCGTTCAAAAACATTCTTGAAGTTGCAATACAGATGACGGAAAGCGGTTATATTTCGGTAAAACTGAACCATCCTGATGAGGACAGATGTGCAAAATACGGTATTGAACCGGAAAAATCATTGTCTTTCGTTGAAATAACCGTCACAAATACGGCAACCATTCCCGAGGAGGAAAAGAGATACCTTTGTGAACCTTATGCACAACTTGAAAAGGGGAAAAAGAATTTATTAAGAGCATTATCACTCGGTTCCGCAAGTATAATGATTAAACGTGCAAAAGGCTTGTTTGATGTTTATTCCGACACAAACGGCACAAGATTTACAATGGTTCTTCCTGTTGAAAAGAGATAAGATGAGCAGTGTAACATTAAAAAACGTAAAAAAAACATACGACAATAATAAAACCGTAATAAATAATATTAATCTCGAGATAAAGGATAAGGAATTTCTTGTTCTTGTCGGAGCTTCAGGCTGCGGTAAATCAACACTTTTGAGGATGATTGCGGGTCTGGAAGAAATCTCTGACGGGGAAATCTATATCGGAGAAACAAAAGTAAACAATGTTGCACCCAAAGACAGAGATATTGCCTTTGTATTCCAGAGTTACGCACTATACCCGCACATGACAGTAAGAGAAAACATTGCTTTCGGCTTAAAGATGAGAAAAACACCTAAAGCAGAGATTGATAAAAAGGTTAAAGAGGCAGCAGAGATTTTAGATTTGGGTGAATATTTGGACAGAAAACCCAAACAACTATCAGGCGGGCAAAGACAGCGTGTTGCACTCGGTCGTGCTATTGTAAGAAATCCGAAAGTCTTTCTGATGGATGAACCGCTTTCTAATCTTGATGCAAAACTTCGTGTTCAAATGCGCTCAGAGATTAAAAAATTACATGAAAGATTACAGACAACATTCATTTATGTAACCCATGACCAGACAGAAGCCCTGACAATGGGTGACAGAATTGTAATTTTAAATAACGGAGATATTCAGCAGGTAGCAACACCGGAAGAAATATACAACAACCCGCAAAACACATTTGTTGCAGGATTTATCGGTTCTCCGCAAATGAATTTTATAAACGGAAAAGATTTGGGACTTGATGAAAATATTTTGTACGGAATTCGTCCCGAAAAAATGACAAAACCGGACGGTGATATTAAGTTGACGGTTGATATTGATATTTCGGAAATGCTCGGAAGCGAAAGAATTGCATATTTCAATATCGGAGATAAAAAGTGTTCCGCAAAATTTGATGCAGACGTTAAAATCGGGAAAACACTGGAAATTTCCGTTTGTAGCTCAGATTTATATAAATTTAACCCCGAAACAGGAGAAAGAATATAGTTTTTATTGTGCCGAAAAAGCACCCGTTCAATACGTAAGTTGGGCTTTCAGCCCAACAAAACCCTCACACTTAATAACCGTATTGTTCGTGAGCGTTGAGGTATTCACGAACGGTATTTAAGGATGACTGAACAATACGTGTAACTCGTGAGGGTGAAAGCCCGATTTGTGTTGCAATATCTTTTACCTGCATATTTCTGTAAAATCTGTATTCAACAACAGTTCTTTCTTTGGGCGGAAGTTTAGAGATTGCAGCCCTAATCATTTTACCCATTTCTGAAATTTCTGCATTTTCATCGGGCAGAGCATGAGGATCTTTAACAAAATCAAACGGGGAATCATTATCACTTGCGGCAGCGGCAAGACCGTCTATTGACAGGATAGTTTCGTAAATTGCTTCACGAACCTTAGCCTGTTTCATATCCATTCCTTCTACTGCTTCATCCTCGTCGTACTCGTCCTCTGCTTTGTGTTTCAGTGAATACCACTTATATCTTATCCTCAACTCATTACGAATAGCCCAGCGAACCGCTGTTGCTATATATGCAGAATTATATTTTTCCAATTGTTCCGGCGTTTTGTTTTTAATCATAACCTGAATAGCGATAATACCAATCGAAAGCAGTTCTTCGTATTCCACCATGTGTGACGGAATACGTCTGTGTTCTACTCTTGCAACTTTTTGAACTATATCTATATAGTTTTGTAAGTTTGTTTTATCGTCTTTATTAGTCATAATTCTACAAATCAATAATACTACAATCTATTAATTTTGCGGTCGTATATTTGATGGATTTTTCATTTTGTAAACGAAAAGCAGGATTTCAGCGACCGCCTTATAAAGTTCCGGAGGAATCGGCTGATTAATATCACACATCCTGAATAATGCCCTTGCAACAGGCGGATTTTCTATCACCGGAACATTATTTTCTTTTGCAATATTTATAATCTTTTTGGCTATCAACTCAGTACCTTTTGCAATTAGCATAGGAGAATCCATTTCCTCGGCAACATACTTAAGTGCACATGCAACATGCGTCGGGTTTGTGACAACAAAATCCGCTGTCGGAACAGCATCCATTGCCCCCTGCTGCAACATCGCCATACGGCGCTGACGAAGTTGTGCTTTCACATTCGGATCACCTTCCGAGTTTTTATATTCATCTTTTATCTCTTTAAAAGACATCTTCTGGTCTTTTAAAAACTTCCATTTTGTAACCCCGTAATCTGCCGCTGCTATAACCAAAAAGGCAATGCAGGCTTTGAAAATAAATTCTGTAATAAGTTTCCCGAATTCAATCATTATTGCGAAATTATTATCAACAGCCGCAAGCATCAGGATAGATTCAATATGTTCTTTATAAACCATCCAGCCGATATACCCCAAAATAATAACTTTCACAATATTTTTAAAAAGTTCGAAAAGAGTCTTAATAGACATTATATTTTTAAAATATTTTGTGGGATTAAGTTTATCAAGTTTCGGCATGAGAGGAGCAATCGCAACAAGAGGTCCTACCTGAATAAAATCAGCCAGAACTGCGACAAGCCACGCTATAAATAAAATCGGACCGATAATCAAAACCGCACCTTTTACGGCTATCAAAAGGACATACATATAGCCGATTTTATCCATATTAGCGTTGGGAATTTGCTCATACAACAGGGTGAAAACCTGAACAATCTGATTCCAGATAAACGGTGCAAGCCCAAAAATTACGGAGAACAACACAAGCAAAGAAACCGCAGTTGAAAAATCTTTTGATTTAACAACCTGACCTTCTTTTCTTGCCTGTTCCAGTTTTCGGGGGGTGGCATCAAACTGCTTGTCCTCATCACCCATTTGAGATAGTTCCTTTCCTGACTACATTATACCATGAATTATAAGGATAAATTTCTAAAAAACCAAACAAATAAATCGGGCGGAAAACGTACATTTCCCGCCCGATTTTAACGTCATTCCTTATTTATTATTCTTCAACTTCCGGTTTTTCAAATTTGTTGTTATTAATAAACGCTTCGGTTATTTTTTTATCTGCGTTTTCCGCTTTAAAAGCAGGAATAAATAAGCCGATAAATGCGGCAGTTAATGCACCAAAAGCTGCACCGTACATGCCTGCTTTTTTAAGTGCTTTTGTCATATCGATTTTTACAAATTCCTGTGCTTCCTCGGAGAATAAATTACGTAACTTAAATTCATGTTCTTTATACGCATCACGTGCTAAAACCTGCATTTTTGTTTTTATTGCATCATTTTTATTTGCGGCAAGTTCGGTTTTAAATTCGGGGTTAAGTTTATCAACAAGTTCGTTTAATTTTCTTGTTTTAGAATGTTCCCAAAAAGCATTTACACCTGCCCCAAAACCGGCACCGGCAATTGTTGTAAATAATGCCTCAATATAACCCTGTTTGGTGGCATTTGATATAACCTCTTTTCGTGCAGTAACAAAAGCATCGGCTTCCTCAGGGGTTGTAATAACCGTTCTGCGGTTACCCAAACCTCTGTCATATACGCTGACTGCCTGCTTGCCGTCTTTGGCAACACCTACTGCGGGATTCATATTCGGTACATTATAAACAAAAAACATTCTTTCAACCTTTCTTTTTTTACACTTTTTGCTGTCTTTTTAAGACACGTAAAGATAAAAAGTTGCGTTATTTGTTTTATTTATTAAGAGATATTACAAGCCGGTATCACTTTGTAAGTTCAGGGCATCAGTTATTTTGAGAATTGAAATCAATTCAAGAAACATCGTCTGATAATCAACCGCTTCTGATTTTTTCCACTTTGATGCAATTCTGAACAAATCCTTATCCGCCTGTATTGCAAGAACAAGTTGATTTCCTTTAAATGATGCTCTTATATATTTTGAATTAAAACATTGTTTCAGATTAAGAAGCCTGTTCATCATAGAGGTTGTCAAAACATATCTTGCCTCTATCTGATTTGTTGTATAAACAGAAAATTTATTATTAAACTCTACATCTTCAAGTTCTACCTTCTCATAATTATACGGTTTTATAACTTTGAGAAAAAGATTTTCTTCGTTATTTTCGATAATAATTGTGTGACCGCTTATAGTTTTCTTCATATCAAAATTGATGACCAGCCCCTTAAATTTATCCAGCATACCTTTATTTACGTTCACATTAATAACCTTGCCCATAACCATATAGTAAAGAATTGAAACAGCAAGAATATATGCCCAAGTCCATTGTAACTCCTCAGATATCGGAATGAAACGAAAAATAACAAACATTAACAGCGCACACACCGGCAATCCTATCATTAATGCCCATACAAACCAGACTATACCTAAACTGATATACTGAATGATTTCGTTATACGTATAAGCATTGTTTTTATTCTCGACTTCATAGATTTCTATATTCACATCACGAAATCTTATATGAAAAGTATCATCCGAAGAAAAAAGGTTACAATTAATTTTCAGTATCTCATGCTCATTAACCATTTTTTCAAAATATTTATCCGAAAAATTTCCCTTACTCCACTCTATATATAAAAGCGGAGCCAGATATTCATTTATCGCAGGAAAAATCAAAGACTTTATTTCCTCATCAATTTCTGTTTTACCTTTAAAAACATCCCCCAAAGCTCCCGTTAAAAATACCAGAAAAAACGGCACCAGTATAATAAGATATAAATATAATTTTTGTTTTATAACAACAAAATACAAATGTGAACCAAATACAATCGTCAAAACAGGCAAAGCAAATATAAACGGGAGAAACATAAACAAAATTTTCAGTAACCGTTTCTTTTCAAACTCCGCCATTTTGTCTTTCAGTTTTTTAAAATAAAAATTGCTGAATACAGTTTGTATTTTTACGTAATCGTCCATTTGCTCACCTTACGAAACTATTTTAACACCGGAACTTGTGCCAAGGCGAACTGCTCCCGCCTCTATCATATCCAACGCTGCCTGCTTATCCCTTATTCCGCCCGAGGCTTTCACTCTCAAGCCTGCATCTTTGACTGTTTCATACATCAGTTTTACATCTTCCGCTTTTGCCCCGACACCACCTTTTACAAAACCTGTTGAGGTTTTTACAAAATCAGCACCTCCTTTAACGGAAAGTTCACAGGCGGTTTTTATTTCATCTTTTGTCAATAAATCTGTTTCAATAATGACTTTCAGATTATGTCCCTGACAAGCGGTTTTTATTTGTTTTATTTCATCAATAATATAATCGTTTTCACCGTCTTTCAGTTTAGTAACATTTATTACCATATCAATTTCATCCGCCCCGTCACGTACGGCATTAATCGTTTCAAAAATCTTAGTTTCGGTTGTATTTGCCCCAAGAGGAAAACCTATAACCGTAACGATTTTGACACCCGAATCTTTCAGGTTTTCTTTTGCAAATTTAACATAACAAGGATTTACACAAACACCGAAGAAATTATGTTCTTTTGCTTCTTCAAAAAGTTTTTTCAAATCAGATTTTGTGGCATCCTGTTTTAACAGTGTATGTTCTATGTATTTGTTCAGATTTTCCATTTCACAACTCCTTTATTTACGTTAATCGTCATTCTGTGCAATTTTAAGAGATTCTTAGAGCTGACACCCTCTTAATGACAAAAGCGAAGAATCTCATTTTATAATCTCATCCAAAATTTTTGATACCATATCGGAATGATTAAGGGTAAAGAAATGCAACCCTTTAACTCCGTTATTTATCAAGTCCTGACATTGTGATATTCCAAATTCCACCCCAACACCTTTCGGATTTTTTTCAAGGCATTTTCTCAATTCATCAGGAATTTTCACACTTGTCATTTCGACCATTTTTTGTGCCTGAGCAAGACTTCTGACAGGCATAATTCCCGGAATGACAGGAATATTTATCCCCGCTTTTTGAACACGCTCAACATATCTGTAATACTTGTCATTTTCAAAAAACATCTGTGTAAAAATTGCACTTGCTCCCGCATCAACTTTTCTTTTGAGATTTTCAATATCTTTTTCTGTACTTTCAGCCTCGGGGTGTCCCTCGGGATAACCGCCGACCCCTATTGAAAGAGTTGTTTTTTGGTTAATAAAATCAACCAGTTCATTAGCATATTTAAAATCAAGAGAACAGAAGTTTTCACTTTTTGCATTCGCCTCATCCCCGCGCAGCGCAAGAATATTCTCAACTCCCATATTTTCTATCTGAACAATATAATGCTCAATAAGTTCTTTTGTTGCACAAATACAGGTAAAATGAGGCATTGGAGTCAATTCCAAATCAATTATCATCCTCAAAATTTCATAAGAAAAATCCCTAGTCCCGCCATTTGCCCCGTAGGTTATAGAAATAAGCGCGGGATTATATCTTTTTAAAATTCGCAACTCATCAAAAAGTTTTGAGATATCACCGTTTTTGGGCGGGAATATTTCAAAAGATACCTGCGGTTTATTTGATTGTTGATATATTTCAGAAAGTTCCATTTTTATTGCATTTTAAACTTACCGTCACCCGATAATCTTGCTTTTAGCCTTGCCTCCGCTCTTGCAATAGCAGCCTCAGCACGTTTTGCATCCATTCTTGCCTCAGCATTTCGCAGACGGCGTTTTGCACGTTCCAGTGCATCTCTTGCCCTTGCTTCATCAATTTCTTCACCCGTTTCGGCAAGAGTTGTAAGGATAAGACATTCATCATCCTTAAACTGCAAAATTCCGCCCATTGTCGTAAATTTTTTCATAACACCGTCTTTGACAGCACGGGTTACACCGATATCGAGGGCACACATTACGGGAATGTGACCTTTTAATATCCCGAACTCACCGTCTATACCTTTCGTATAGATTTCATCGACATCATCGTCAAATACAACTCTTTCCTGTGTAATAATCTTTAATTTCATAACATTTAAGAGTGAATAAGCGAAAACTCACCTAATCACTTATTCTTCCTCCATAGTTTTTGCTTTTTCAACCACATCTTCGATTGTTCCCACCATATAGAAAGCCTGTTCGGGCAGGTCGTCATGCTTACCTTCTATGATTTCTTTAAAGCCTCTGATTGTATCAGAAAGTTTTACATATATACCTTTTGTTCCGGAGAATTGCTCCGCAACAAAGAACGGCTGAGATAAGAATTTCTGAATTTTCCTTGCTCTGTTAACTGTTGCTTTATCGTCCTCAGATAATTCATCCATACCCAAAATTGCGATAATATCCTGCAAATCCTTATATTTTTGGAGAATTTCAAGAACTTTTCTTGTAACCTCATAATGTTCTTCCCCGACAATGTGCGGATCCAAGGCTCTTGAATTTGATTCCAGCGGGTCAACCGCAGGATAAATACCCAAAGATGCAATATCCCTTGATAATACTGTTGAAGCATCAAGGTGGGAGAACGTTGTAGCCGGAGCAGGGTCCGTTAAGTCATCCGCAGGAACATAAATTGCCTGAACGGATGTAATAGAACCATCTTTTGTTGACGTAATTCTTTCCTGCAATTCACCCATTTCGGTAGCCAGTGTCGGCTGATAACCAACGGCTGACGGAACACGTCCCAAAAGCGCAGAAACCTCGGAACCCGCCTGAGTAAATCTGAAAATATTATCAATAAATAAAAGTACATCCTGTTTTGAATAATCTCTGAAGTATTCGGCTGCCGTCAAGGCTGACAAGCCGACTCTCATTCTTGCTCCCGGCGGTTCGTTCATCTGACCGTAGATAAGACCGACTTTATCTAAAACTCCGCTTTCTTTAAATTCGTTCCAAAGGTCGTTTCCTTCACGGGTTCTTTCTCCGACACCGCCAAATACGGAAACCCCGTTATGCGCCATCGCAATATTGTGTATTAATTCCTGAATCAAAACTGTTTTACCAACACCTGCACCTCCAAACAGACCGACCTTTCCGCCTTTCTGATAAGGTTGCAATAAATCAATAGCCTTAATACCTGTTTCAAGAATCTCAATTTCCGTATTTTGGTCAATGAGTTTTGGGGATTCTCTGTGAATAGGCAAATATGTATCGGTTTCTATCGGAGCGCCGTTATCTACCGCATCTCCGACGACGTTTAATATTCTGCCTAAAATTGCATTCCCGACAGGAATTTTAATCGGTTCATTAGTATTTATAACCTTCATTCCCCTTTTTAAACCGTCGGTTGATGACATAGCAACAGTTCTGACCTTGTTTGAACCCAGCATTTGCTGAACCTCCGCTACAACTTTTACCCCGTCATCATTATATATATTCAATGCCGTATAGATTTCCGGCAAATCACCGGACGGAAACTCAACGTCTATAACAGGTCCGATTATCTTGGTTATCATACCTTCAGTTGCCATAAGCGTTTCCATATTCACTCCTCCCCATATTTATAACTCTGATAAGTTTTATTATACTACAAAAATTTAATTTGTTAAAATTTTTCCAAATTAGTGGCAAAAAATTTTTTTCTCATGTATTATATAGTTCATATCTCACGTAATTGGAAAAGAATATGCAAATGATAATCAAAAATGAGCTTGGCTCAAATGACAAAATCTACAAGCCGGATTTTAGCTCTAAATCAGGAAGGGAACTTCTCGCGTTTTATCTGCAAACTAAATTTAAACAAATATTTGTTTTTGACAAAAAACAACCAACCCCGATAATTAACAACATCCATCCTGATTTTATAAATAAATTTACAAAACGTATTATCAGCAACCCCTCAAAACGTCTTTTAATCGGAGTAACAGGAGAATCCGCATCAGGGAAATCCACTATTTGCCACGAAATAAAAAATGTAATAGAACAGTTATCCATGCCTGTAACTGTATTGAGTACGGATAACTATTTCAACGATATTTCGGTTCTAATCAACAAATACGGCTCTTTTGACAACCTTAGAGATAACGGTTACGATGTTGATGCCCCGACAAGTTTTCAGATGGATATTTTACGTTCAGACCTTGAAGATTTGGCTGACGGAGTTGATATTAAAGCGCCGATGTATCTTCCGAACGGAACTGGAGTTTCAATGCCTAAAGCTATCGATGTTCCGTCACGTAAAATTATTGTTGTTGAGGGTATCGCAACGATGTATGATGCGGTTAAAGATGTTTTTGATATAAAAATATACGTAGAAACCGATAATAAATTGAGAAAAACACGTTTTATGAACCGTGCGGTTGAAGAACGTAACCAAAGCAAAGAAAACGCATTAAAACACTGGAATTATATAGCAGAAGCAGGTGAAAAATATGTAAAACCGTTCCGTCGTGAGGCAGACTTGGTTATTAACGGAAATTCCGATTTAAAATATTTTGCACAAATGCTTGAATATATCTATGATATTACGCAATTTGGAGATTCTGCTCCCGAAGAATAGATATATAAAAAAGGTCAGATATTAATAGAGATAAGTAAAAAACGGCGGTCAGACAAATGTCTGACCGCCGTAATCTTTATTTTAATATTATTCTTCACTTTCAAGTGATTCGTGTCCCGATTTATGGGTTTTCAACAATACCCCTCTTTTTGAACTCTGAATAAACTCTATCATTGTTTCAATGTATTCATTTGTCGGAATTTCCGCTTTGATTTTTTCGATAGCCTGAGAAGTGTTATATTCTTCCGAAATCAGTAATTTGAACGCTTCATTAACTGCTGTTCTGACCTCGAGCGGAACTCCTCTGCGTTTAAGCGCAATAACGTTGATTCCGCGCGGAACAGGAGGTCGCCCTTCCCCTTTTGAATAGGGTAAAATATCCTGACGGGATGCGGAAAATCCGCTTACGATAGACATTGAGCCTATTCTGATATTCTGATGAAAAACACTCATTCCGCCTACAAATGCACCAAAACCAACGTGAACATGTCCGCCCAAAGTTACAAGGTTTGCAAGAATTACCTGATCTTCCAGCACGCAGTTATGAGCAACGTGAGAGCCAACCATTAACAAACACTTGTTACCGACTCTTGTTGTAAAATCACCGCAGGCTGCCCCTCTGTGAATTGTTACGTTTTCTTTTATTATTGTTTCATCGCCGATTACAACCTTTGTAGGTTCACCCTTATAACCTAAATCTTGAGGTTCCGAGCCAATAGTCGCAAACGGTGAAATTGTACAGTTTTTACCTATTTCAGCGAACTCAATATGAGCATTTGAAATAACTCTCGTACCACTTCCGATTTTTACGTTTTCGCCAATAACAACATAAGGTCCTATTATCGCATCATCTGCAATTTGCGCTGACGGATGTATTATCGCTGTTTTGTCTATCATAAGTATTCCCCTCTCTTACTGTTCAATATACCAATTATAGTACAAATGAGGAGAATTTACGAAAACCTTTATATTATTTTAATATACAACTTACGCCTGCAAATCTAATTTCTTACCCTGATGAGATGCTTTAAAAGCAATTGCCTGCATCTTTATCTGTTCAGCCTGATTTGCAACCTTATAATCCTGTGCGGACGGATCTCCGGGAGCCAATGCCGCACGAATTACAACATTTGCATGGTCAATTGTCTTTTGAGGATTTTTTTTATCCAAAACGGGCATCTTTATCGGAACATGACCTGATACCGGTATTCCTTCGGAATTACGCTCAATAGAAATATTCCCCGCAAAACTTCCGCCTGCAGTTTTATGAGCCATTTCATGTGCATAAATGTGATTATAATTCCTTGTAATCACGTCCTGCTTTGATAAACCGTTCATACCCTAAACACACTCCTTTTTGTTACTACAAACATAGCACAAAGATATAATTTTGTCAAGCGTTGAAGCAGCATTAAAACCGGTACAATTTACATTATTTCTGAACTTTTTGCCAGAAATTCCAAAAGACTTACAACATTTGTCTTTGAATTTACGGCGAACAAACCCGCTTTCAGCCCGATAAGACAGGAAGGACAAGTTGTTATGACGTAATCAACATTGGCATTTTTAATATTTCTTGCTTTTTGGTATGTTAGTTTTGCCGATAATTTCGGATTTTTCAAACCGAAACTTCCCGCAAAACCGCAGCAGGAATCGTAATCATCCATTTTAACATATTCAACATTTTCACAATTTTGCATAATTATTTCAAAAAATTCATCGGACTGTAAATGACATGGCTTGTGAAAAGTAACTTTTACAGGCTTTTTAAACTTAAATTTAAGATTTTGTCCGACAACAACATCACCCCAGTTAAGATATGTTTTGTGAATTATTGGGGCGGATTCTGCTATATATTTCGGATAACTGAATAATGTGCTTTCGCAGCTGGCACAGTCCGTTACTATATAATCACAATCCTTGCTGAAATTTTTTAAATTATGTCTTGCCGCCTGTTCAAACCGTTCCATATCACCTTCCGATAAAAACGGCAGACCGCAGCACTCAAAATCAGGTTCAAGAATATTTATTTTGTCTTTAAAAATTTTTTTTATGTATTTGTCGGTATTAGGGAAAACCTCATTCACACAGCCTTTAAAATATATAATATCAGTCAGACCTTTTTTATACCTGTTTTTGGGGCGGAAGAATTTACTCAGAATTTTCCCGATTTTTATTGCTGCCCCGAAAATTTTGCGGCTCAGCAAAAAATGTATAAATTTACCCGAAAGTTTATCCTTTGCATATTCATATTTTGCAATGCTTAAAATACTGCAAACATCAATTCCGCTCGGGCAAAACTCGTTGCATTTTCCGCATTTCAGACAGGTGTCAATATATTTGTCTATTTTTTTTGAAAGTTTCAAGTCCCCTTTTGTTACCCCGTGAAGCATAATGAATTTGCCCTTGCTTGCCACACAGTCATTGGGGATGACTTTATACAAAGGACAAACACTTTCACACAAGCCGCATTTTGAACACTTATTTAACTCTTTTTCAAAGTCTTTTAATTCTTTCATAACAAGATAATAACATAATTATTAACATTTATTAATATTTTTG
>CAMHMW010000006.1 GCA_946186335.1 uncultured Candidatus Melainabacteria bacterium | reverse complement strand
ATAAGAATAATCAAACATAATTTTTCAAACACAATAAAACATGTGAAGATTAAAAATTGCGTATTTTTATTAAACTCCGGAAACATCGGGCAAATCAATTCTTTTCAGGCGTTGTTCAATTCTGCGATACCATTTTAAATGTTGCTTGAAAAGTATTTTATAATCATCAATATTTCCCTGAGAAATATTTGCAAACTGTCTGTCACTCGTTTCCGTTAATTTGTTTTCAAGATATTCCGTAAATTCTTTTCTGTCAACTTTCGGATTATCAAGAACTATACGTTCTCCAAAATCAACCAGAACCTCCGGTCTGTTATCACGCAAGAAACAATACTCAATAGAAACAGGTATGAGGTTAACTTTTCCGTATTTTTTTACAGCGTTTTGAGCAATATATGAAAGTCCCGTCTGGAATTTATACGGTCTGTAATGAGGCGGTCTTATAATTCCCTGCGGGAAAATAAACAAAATATTTCTCAAATCACCTAAAACATCAACGGAATATTTAAGTGCCTGCATTGCTGTCTGTGCAGATTTTTTATTGACAGAATACGCTCCCCCGCGTCTTAACAACGGAAATCTGTTCAGTTCTTCAACCATTAAACGAATTTCTTTACGGCAAATTCTGTGAGCAATATTATAAAGAACAATTCCGTCCCACCAGTTACAATGCGGAGCAAAAATAATTGTCGGAACTTCTTTATCACGCTCAAAATAACTTTCCGCACCCTTATAGCGAAAAGCGTAAAATCTGTTTTGCAACATATTGAAAAAGAACAAACTCGCAACCGTAAGCCAAAAACGATTTGTCTTTGCCGGTTTAAACTTCTCCTCTTTATTTCGTAATTTTGTCGGTGGAATGTCTGAATATAATTTTTCTTCTGTTGCCATAAGTATATTTTACCCTAATCAAACTGTTCTAAAACACACAATTAAGAAAACTCTACCTTTCTATATTACGCTTTATATAAAAAAAAAGCAAGTAGTAAGGTTAAAGTTTTGTTTAAAATACGTCCTCAGGCATTTTCTGTGCTATTATTTTATCAGGGAAAAACCAATGAAAAAAGAATGGATATATAAAAATACCGACACAAACGAAAAATCGCTGATAAAACGTCTTTTAAATTCCCGTGGAATAACCTCTGAAAAAGATATTAAAGATTTTTTAAATCCGCTCGAGATGGAATTGACATCTCCCAATGTTTTTACCGATATGGAAAAAGCTGTTGACCGCTTATCTGGGGCAGTTGACGGCAAAGAAACTGTTATAATATACGGCGATTTTGACGCAGACGGAGTTACATCAACATCCGTACTTTATAAAACTTTAAAATATCTGGGAGCAGATGTTCATTATTTTATACCTGACAGAGAAAATGAAGGACACGGTTTTGATACAAAAGCCCTCATAAAACTTATGACAACCGTCAAGCCAAAGGTCATAATTTCGGTTGACTGCGGAATTTCCGATTATGAAGCGGTAAAATTCATTAATAGTTTTAATATGATTGATGTTATTATAACCGATCACCATGAGGCACCCGAAGTTTTGCCCGAAGCTTATGCAATAATTAACCCGAAAGCCCCAAATTCATTAAGTTCAAAACTGTCAGCAAAACAAATTGAATATTTAACCTACCTTGCAGGGTGCGGAGTTGCGTTTAAAGTTGCGCAGGCATTACTCAAAAAATACGGTAAAAGTGAATTTGTGTTTGAAATATTACCATTTGTTGCCGTTGGAACAATCGCGGATGTCGTTCCGCTTTTGGGAGAAAACAGATATTTTGTAACAAAGGGACTTGAACTGATTTCTCAGGGTAAACATTACGGCTTAACAAAACTTTTGGAAAGTGCGGGATGTGACATTACAAAAGGATTATCGGCAGAAAACATCGCTTTCGGAGTTGCCCCGAGAATAAACGCATCAGGACGGCTGGACACAGTTGATTCCGCACTGAAAGTTCTGATTTCCGACAATAAACAGGAAATTGAACTTGCCGTCACAAACCTGAATGAATTAAATCAAGTTCGCCAGAGATTATGTCAGGAAGTTTTTGAAAAAGCAGATGCGATGGTTCAAAAAGAGGGAAACAAAAATCCTGCAATCATTTTATATGGTGATGATTGGCATATAGGCATAATTGGGATAGTTGCCTCAAAACTTGTTGAAAAATACTATAAACCCGTATTTTTAATGTCTTACGTAAAAGAAAAAGACCAGTTCAGATGTTCTGCAAGAAGTATTGAGGGAGTACCTTTATATGATGTTATTTCGGCAAACTCCGAATTCTTTGACAGTTGTGGCGGACATAAACTTGCTGCGGGACTGAGTTTCACAGGCGAAAAAACTCCGTTTGAAATTGTTAAAAAAGCCCTGAATGAAACTGTTAAAGAATATGTTGCGGGAAAAGATTTAAAACCGTTTGTTGAAATTGATATGAAATTGCAGCCGGAAGATGTTACCACAGATTTTGTAGAACATCTTTCTCAACTGGAACCGTTCGGAGCATCAAACCCGAGTCCTGTTTTTGCGATAAATGATTTGAATATAACAGAAAAACGAACAATGGGTTCGAACGCTCACCTTAAACTGACTGTTTCAAAAGGAGCGGATAATTTGACCGCTATCTGGTGGCAGCACGGTGATGCAACGCTTGAAAAAGGGGATAAACTTGATTTGGCATTTCACCCCCAGATAAATGAATTTAACGGGAATATTTCTGTTCAGCTTATAATTGATGATGTTCATTCTGATGCCTTATCTTATGATGATACGATTTCAAAATCATCTTATAAAATTTTTGATAACCGAAATAAAGAGGACATTTTACCCGAAGTTAACGATTACCTGAAAACATCCAAACTTAATATAAATATTTTTGCGGAAAGCAAGTCTGTAATTGATTCAATTAAATCTTACGAACATATAAACAAAAGAATTTTTAACCGTCTTGATATTCCCAAAAGTGATGTTGTTATGTTCTTTGACTATCCGGCAGACAGACAGGCTCTTGACCTGATACTTGAAAAAGCACAACCGAAAGCACTTCACTTTATGAATTATGAGCCGAAAGTCTTTGATGAAACAGAAATTATCAAAATGTTTACAGGAATGCTTAAATATGCCTCAAACAATAACGGCGGGAAGGTCGAACTGATAAGATGCGCCTCTGCGTTGGGAAAATCAGTAAAAATTGTTCAAATGCTTATGGATTTGTATGAAAATCTTGGCTTTATAAAAATCAATGATAAAAATTCCGCATTTTATAATATTGAATTTTTGGGAGTTGATGATGTTTCAAAAATTTTAAATTCCGAAAAATTTTCTCAGATTTTTGAACTTTGCTTAGAGTGTGAGGAATTTCAAAAGAACCTTTTGGAAGATAATCTTGAAGAAATTATATAGTTAAAAAGCTTTAAAAAATTTTATTTTGTACTATAATCAAAAGTGTTAAAAATAAAAACAGATAGGGATAAGAAGTGGAAAAAAAATATCATTTTATAGCAATCGGCGGAGTCGGAATGAGCGGACTTGCAAAGTATTTACTGCAAAACGGCTATGAAGTTTCAGGCTCTGATATTAACGACAGCAAATATGTAAAAGGCGTTCGTGATTTGGGCGCAAAAGTTTATATAGGACACAACGAGGATAATCTTCCCGATGATTGTATTGTTGTTGCAAGTACGGCAATCAGAGAATTTAATCCTGAAATTCAAAAAGCAAAAAGATTAGGTTTACCTATTTGGCACAGATCTGATTTGCTTGCGGAAATTTCAAGAGGAGAGGAATATTTTATCGGATATTCGGGAACTCACGGAAAAACAACAACCTCGGGGCTTTGCTCTTATGTTTTGGAAAAAGCGGGCTTAAAACCGTCTTATGTGGTTGGCGGAATTATCCCTGATATTCACACCAACGCAAACTGCTCTCACGAAAAATATTTTATTGCGGAACTTGATGAAAGTGACGGTACAATTGTTAAATATTCGCCAAATCTGGTTGTTGTAAACAATTTGGAACCCGACCATCTTGATTTTTACAAAAACGGTCTGGAATCTATTTTGGAAACCTTTGAAACCTTTATTTCAAATATGAGAGAAAACGGAATTATTCTTGCAAATATGGATAATGAAGGAGTCAAAAGACTTGTTAAATATTTTTCGGTACACGAGCTTGCACATAATGCAAAATTTATGACGTATTCTATCGGCGGAAACACCGATTATTGCGCCAAAAATATTGTTTACGGAGAAGATTATACAACCTTTGATATTTTATGTAAGGGTGAATTTCAGACAAATCTTAAAATCTGGCTTAAAGGGGTTCATAACGTTTATAACTCACTTGCTGTCTGGGCGAGCCTGCATATTGCAGGAGTTGATATGACTCTTGTAAACGAGCATTTTGCAACTTTTACGGGTATGGGCAGAAGATTTGAAAAAGTCGGAGAATTTAACGGAATCGAACTTTATGACGATTACGCACACCACCCGACAGAAATAAAAGCAACTCTTTCCTGTTCAAAATCCTTTAAGGATAAAAGAATAGTCGCAGTTTTTCAACCGCACAGATATTCCCGTTTACAAAATCTCTGGAATGAGTTTATGGAAGCATTTGACGGAATTGATGAACTTATTGTGACAGATGTTTACGCAGCATCCGAAGACGAAATTGTCGGAGTAAATTCAAAAGCCTTTGTGAGTGAATTTAAGGAAAAGTCAGACATTCCCTGCCGTTATATTTCTGGAAATATGGCAGATGTTGCAAAAGCAATTTTTCCCGAACTGAAACCGAATGACATTGTAATCGGTCTTGGTGCAGGCACAATTACAAAATTAGGTTCCGAATTGCTGAATTTAAGCAACGGTGTAAATGTATAGAATATAGGGTGGGTAAAGCGTTAGCGTACCCACCAAATTAAATGATATATAATATTGGTGGGCACATTTCATTTTGCCCACCCTACTATTTACTATAAAGGCAGCAAGGTTTAAATTTGGTGCAATAAATTGCACCCTACAAAATACTGTAATATAATACTTATACAATGAGTGAGTATTCTGAAAAAGATTTTGATATAAAAAGTCATACAACATTTAAAATCGGGGGAAAAATAGGTGAGGTATTTTTCCCGCAGAACCTTGACGAATTTTATGAGATTCTTCGCCTGACGGCTTATAATGACCTGAAAGTTTTTGGAAATCTGTCAAATACCCTGATTTCATCTGACGGTTATGATGGAAAAATTATTCTGACAACAAAAATGAATAATATTAAAATTGACGAAAACCACGTTGTCGCAGATGCCGGAGTAAAAGGTCCAATGTTATCCCAAACTGCGGCAGAAGTGGGTTTGTCGGGTTTGGAATTTATGATAGGATTTCCGGGTTCTGTCGGAGGGGAAGTTTATATGAACGCATCGGCAAACTCTCAGGCAATAAGCGACACCTTAATCTGTGCAACCTGTTATAACAAAGAAAAAGGGTTAATAAAACTTTCAAAAGAAGAATTAGAGTTTGATTATCGTACATCACGCTGTCAAAAGGATGATTTAATCGTTTTGCAGGCTGAATTTGAACTGACCCCGAAACCAAAAGAAGAAATAAAAAAACAGATGAATGAAAACCTTGCTTTCAGAAAATCACATCAACCCTCACTTGCTCTGCCAAATTGCGGAAGTATTTTCAAAAACCCCAAAGGTGACAGTGCAGGCAGACTTTTAGACAGTATCGGAGCCAAACAAATGCAGCAGGGCGGGGTGAAAGTTTGGGAAAATCATGCAAACTTTATAGTAAACCATGCCGGCGGCACCTCATACGATGTATTAAGTTTGATGTATAAAATGCACCAAGCCGTAAAAAGAGAGTATAATATAGAATTAGAACCCGAAATAAGATTTTTGGGCGGGAATAATGAAAAGGAAAACGAATTATGTCAAATACTATATCAAAAGATGCCAAAATAGCCGTATTATGCGGAGGGATGTCCTCGGAAGCCGAAGTGTCAAGACGTTCGGGAAAAGGTTGTTTTAATGCACTTCAGCGACTCGGTTATAAAAACTCGGAACTCGTTGAAGTTGACCAAAACATTGGTGGTAAATTAAAAGACGGTAAATATGACTATGCATATAATGCCTTGCACGGAAAATACGGGGAAGACGGGTGTATTCAGGGCTTGCTTGAAATTTTAAAAATTCCGTACACCGGCTGCGGAGTAATGGCATCTGCTATTTGCATGAATAAAGAATATACAAAAAGGGTACTTTCAACCGATAAAACCATACCGCTTGCAAAATCTGTTTTTGTACGCAAGGGTGAAAGCGTTATGGAAATGACAAAAGATTTGAAATTCCCCGTTATCACAAAACCTGTTTCAGAGGGTTCAAGTTTCGGGATGACAAAAGTAAATTCTCGTGATGAACTTGAAAAGGCGTATAAAGATGCGGTTAAATATAACGATGATGTACTTATTGAAGAATTTATTGACGGAGTTTTTGTAACAGTAGGGGTTTTGGAGAAAGACGGCAAAAACTTTGCAACAGAAATTCTTGAAATAAGACCGAAAAACGAATGGTATGATTTTGAGGCAAAATACACCCCCGGAATGTCCGACTTCATACTTCCTGCAAACCTCAGCAAAGAATTAACGGAAAAGACAAAAGAAATTGCGGTTAAATCTCACGAAATTACAGGATGCCGAGGGGTTTCAAGAGTTGATTTTATGATTTCAAACGACGGAATACCTTATGTAATTGAAATTAACACCTCACCGGGGATGACAGATACAAGCGATTTGCCTGCACAGTCAAAAGTTATGGGCATAAGTTATGATGATTTGGTACAAATTATCCTGAACGGAGCAGGACTGAATAAATAATGTTAGAAAGAGATTTCAACAAACCATACAGAAACAGACCGGAAGATGAGTATTCTCAAATACAGCATTCCGTTCACTATAAAAGAAAAGAACGATTTGTCCGAAAAAAACACAAAAAAATTAATCGGATAAAATCATTCTGCCGACTTGCAACGTTTTTGGGAGTTATTTATATAACATACAAACTATTACTGCTTTCAGGATGGTATCTTCCTGCTGACACTTTCAGCAACCCTGCGGGTAACAGGGTTGAGATAGTTAATAATAAAATTGTTCCGACATTTGTTCTGAGAGATTCCTTAAAGGAAGTAAAACCCTCAAAATTACCGATATTTATGGCAAGTGTAAAGCCCGTTAAGAAAGCTCTTTATATGCACCCGACAATGAAAAAGATTTATGTCAGAAGATACGCATTTCCTGCAAGAATGCAGATTATAATAAAAGAAAGAACCCCTATTGCCATAATTAAAACTGATTTAAACAATCAGCCTGCGGCATTTTTCACCTCTGACGGAGTCTTTATCAGGAACAAAAAATATATGAATCTTTCGGAATATTCATCAGTTTTGAATATTCTGACTACCCCGCACAGTCTGAAAAAAGAAATTACGGCAGATAAAATTCATGAAATAGAAGAAATTGTCGGATATGTGGAAACCTATTCAAAACAAAAAGTTGAATATATTGATATGCGAAAACCAAACGATGTATATGTAAAAATTCAGACAACAAGCATTCGTCTGGGAGCATTAGACAGTACGGTTGAGGAAAGAATAAAAAGAATTTACACAATTTTGCCCCAGATTTCAGATATTGATTCAAAGGTTAAATATATTGACCTAAGTTGGGATAAAGTAAATTACCTGAAATTGCAAAAATAAATTTTTCACCCATAATAAAAATATGAGATTTTCGGAAAAATATAATAACATAAAAGCACTCGTAAGTGACGAACTCAAACTTGTTGAGGAGAAACTTACAAACAATATTTCCATAAGAGAACCGCTTGAATCAAGCATAAAAAATTTTTTAAATCTTCCCTCAAAACGTATTCGTTCTGTTTTGGGAATACTTTTAGCGAAAGCAAATCACGAAGAACTATCCGACTCCCAGCTTGAATTTTTATCCGTCATTGAACTCATACATAATGCCTCACTAATTCACGATGATATTATTGACGAATGCGACAAAAGACGCGGACAAAAGACATTGGGCGCACAGTTTAACAACAAACTTGCCGTAATCTCGGGAGATTATATCCTTTCTGTTTCTATGGAAAAATTAACAAATATCGGAAACCTGAACCTGATAAACTCTGTTACAAAAACAATAAAACAAATGTGTATAGGCGAAATTAACCAGAATTTTGACAGATTTAAAACAGGCACAATAGAAGATTACATAACCAAAACGCAAAACAAAACCGCATACCTTTTTGAAACAGCCATGAGCGGAACAATGATGCTCTGTGAAAAAAAATACGACCTGAAAAATATCAGCAGCCTTGCCCTAAACATCGGGACAGCCTTTCAAATTCGTGACGACATCCTGAATTTTAAGCCTGAGGATAATGAAAAACCCGTCAATAATGATTTAAAAGAAGGAATTTATAACGCCCCCGTTATCCTCGGAACAAAAGACGACAATTATCAATCAGGTATTGAAAAAACAAAGATTTTGTTGAATAATTATGTAAACAAAGCGGAACTTTCGGTTGAGAATTTGCCGGAAAATGAATATTCAGCCGCAATAAAAAATTTTTTGGAGCTTTTAAAAGATGTTTGATAATCTAAAAACCTCATTACAAGAAAAAAAAGAAAAACTATGGCAGGATTTTAAAGCGAAATTACCTGAAAATATAAGGGTTTCAATAGAAAACTTTGAAGAAAAATACAAAGCATACAAAGAAACCGCCCTTTGCGAAGTTATTGAAACAGTTGTTTTTGTACTTGTAATGGTAATAATTATAAGATTTTTCATCGGAGAAATCCGCTGGATTCCGTCAGGGTCAATGAAACCGACCCTAATTGAAGGCGACAGAATAATTGTTGAAAGGTATTCAAGATTTTTTACAGGTCCTGACAGAGGTGACATTATGGTCTTTTATCCGCCTTCAACAAAACTTTCAAAAAGTCCGATTCCTCTTTTGGCAAGACTTACCGGAATTTTCTGCAAAGATGTTGCATATATCAAGCGTGTTGTCGGACTTCCCGGAGATAAAATTGAAATAGTCCCCGAACCGGACGGCTCGGCTTATGTCTGGATTAACGATAAAAAATATGAAGAAGACTACATTCAAAGCATATACGAATTTCCTGCATGCCCCGATAAAAGCGCAGATGCCTTCGTTCTTGCCAACGAACAGGTTATGAAATGCGGACCTTTTAAACTGGGACCCGACAGTTACTTTATGATGGGGGATAATCGCGGAAGTTCGTTTGACAGCCGTTACTGGGGCGAATTGAAACGTGACAGATTTGTCGGTCGTGCGGTTGCCGTTTTTTGGCCGTTAAACAGAATAAAAGTTTTGCATAAATTAAAAACAAAATAAAAAAACGGGCGAGTTGCCCGTTTTATTTATGCTTCATACCGTTTAAACGATTTTTCTACGGTTTTTGAAATCAGTTGTTTTGCCGTATCGTATTCTGTGGTTAATGAAGAAATTTCGGTATCAAGGTTCTTCATCTTCATATCAATTCTGTTTTCTTTATATTCAATTCTGGTTTTCTCGGTATTATATTTTGCCTGAGCCCGTGCAATAGCCTCATCATCCGCAACCTCTAGGATGGTCTTATCCGCAGCATAATTACCCTGATAATAGAAACCGTCATCACTCATTGCGGAAATAAACGCTTTACCGCTTTTAATCATTTCCTGCATATAATCTTTGTCATCAACTTTGTCATTTTCTGTCCAGCCGTTTAAGCAAATTCTGTTGAATAATGCATCATAAAATCCTGCATATAATACGCTGTCACCCTGTTCAATTTCCATACCAGCAGAAACAAGGAATTTAACATTTTTATCAATATTCGGATCATACATTGTACAATCGCTCATCTTACCGGTTTGCCATTTGTATTTGGAATCTTCCAAGCCCTGGAAGAATTGAACATAAGCAGTTATAAATGTTTTTGCAAGGTTATTCAGGTTAACTGCAACCTGGCTTCGGTCTTTTCTGTCTGCGTGAGTACCGGAACCATCAAGTTCCTGTGTTGCCAAAAGACCTAAATATTTACTTGAGTCAGCAGCCAAATTCAGGTGGTAATCACTATCGTTTGTTCTGCCGCCTGGGTGCCACGATACAACACCGTTCATGACTTGTTGTGTTGTTCCGTCTTCCCATCGTGCATCATACCATTCGCAACGGTCAGAGTTATCATCACAGGTCATATCACTATTTTTAAATTCATTAATCCAGTTTTCAACGTTGTTGGTCGGGTGTAAAACATCATATACGGCATTATACGCATATTGCAAAGCAGTTTCATTTGCTTCAACCCCACCCAAAACAGATGCAAACGCATCATTGAGCCAGTTTAGGAATGATACTCCGTTTTCAGACCCGATAAGTTGACGCTGAAAATCTGCGATACCAGAAAGTGGAGTCAATTCACCGTCTCTTGATTGTGCTGAAAGATAATATTGAGTATCTCCGGTCAACAAATCAGATAAGGTTACATTATTCAGTGTATTTACTGCTGCACTGCCAAATTCTTCATGAGTATTCCCGCCTACATCCGTAACACCTAATCTTGCAGTTTCACCTAATTCTTCTAAGTATGTTACGTGTTCACCTACACGTTTTCCGTCAAATATTGAATCCATGCCGGCATTACCCTGCATAGTATTTATTTGAGTTTTAGAATTTATTCTATCCATCAATTCCTTATATGTAATTTCTTCGGTTGCCGTAGAAACTTCATAACTTGAAGCACCGACACCCATCGCATTGTTATAAGGTACATTTTTGATAGATGATGCTCTGGTTTCGGAAATAACACCACTTTCATATAACGCATCGATAAACGCATCACGTACATCTGATGAAGGTAATCCGTCAAGACCTTCTGCCGGAATACCTACCGCACGGGCAACCTCTGCGTATGTTGAATTTAATATAACTCGGTTTGTCGGGTCAGTAAGTAATTTCGGAACATAATCATTATAAATTGACGGCTCCATCAACAGCCTGTATGTTAAATCCGTCTGCTTGTCCGAAGACCCGTAATAATCATAAACCAACTTCGTTTTAGAAAGAGCATTCTGATACTCTGTCGAAACACGTTCCATGTCACGAGAAAGGGCTATTTTCTGGTGCGACAAATTCATTGACTCGAATTCGCAATCAGCTTTTCTTGCCGTTATGGTTAATAATCTGGCTTGTGATGCTGCTAAACCCATTGTTTTCCTTTCATTTGGTTAATTTTTTCGTAACTTATTGGTTTTCATGTAGTATTACGGCATTTGAGGGTTAAAACTTTAAATTTTTCGTCATGTTTTGTAACAAAAGTTTACAATTTCCATAATCCCATATTTAAGTTAATATTGATATATAGATTAAAAGGAGAAAGAGTTAATGGGAAAAAGAATCGGAATTGATGTCGGCGGAACAAATGTTAAAATTGCACTGGTTAATGAAAACGGTAAAATAATTTATTCAAACAGTGTTCCGACATACGCAAATATGGGTTATGAATATACGGTTAACAATATTAAACAGTCAATTCGTGACCTTATGAAAGAAACAAATACAACAGAAACAGATATTGAAGGAATAGGTTTTGATTTCCCGGGTCAGGTTGATTATAAAACAGGAGTTGTTAAATTAGCACCAAACATCCCCGGCTGGGTAAATGTACCTATTGCTCACATGATAGAAGAAGAATTTCATATCCCCACACGCATAGACAACGACGTCAGATGTGCGGCATTAGGTGAATTGAAATTCGGAGCGGGAAAAGGTTGTGAAAATTTTGTATGTATAACAGTCGGAACAGGTATCGGTTCAGGACTTGTTATAAACGGACAATTGGTCAGAGGGGCAGCAAATGCGGCAGGCGAAATCGGACATATTAAACTTCAAATGAAAGACGGACCGCTATGCGGCTGCGGAGATACAGGCTGTCTGGAAGCATTCGCATCAGGACCTTCAATTGTTGCAATGGCTCAGGAATATTTAAAAGGCGGGAAATCCGCAAAATTCAGAGAACTTGCAGGGGACGGAGAAATTACACCCTATATCGTTGCAAAAGCAGCCGAAGCGGGTGATCCTGTTGCAAAAAGAATTTTTGAAATTATGGGTGAATATATCGGCATGGGGCTTGTCAGCGTAATAAATCTGCTTAATCCCGAAAAAGTCATAGTAGGCGGCGGAGTGGCAGAAAGCGGCGACCTGCTATTAGAACCCATAAGAAGAACCGTTAAAGCAAGAGCGATGGTTGTCCAGAGAGAATCCGTTGAGATTGTTCCGGCACAACTGGGCAACAGCGCAGGAGTAATCGGCGCAAGTATGCTCGTTGAAAACTAAAATTTTGTCGGGTTAAAAGCCCAACTCACGTTTTCAAAATTCGGGTGAGGGTTAAATTGGGCAAGTATGCCCAACCTACAATTTTGTTGTGGGCACACTTTCTCTTTGCCCACCATACTACCTTACGTTTTGAACTTATAAGACTTATAGACTTAACTGACTTATCCGACTTTTAAAATTTTCCATTATATAAAGGATACATCCTTTTATTATTTGGGTTATCATAGTAATATGGATTACTATGACCTGAACGACGAGGATAAAGAGTTAAAATCAGTGGGTTTGGAACTGATGTTTTTAACCCCCGAAAAATATGCCGCAGAAGACGGTATTACTGCTGTTGAACTTGCAAAACTTGTTGAACTTCCCGTTGAAACAGTTAAAAAGAAACTAAATATCCTGAAAGATAAAGATATTGTAACCGTCAGAGGAATAAATCCCAAATACTGGAAATTCAACGAATACAATTTTCAGCGGCTGGATGAGGATGATGACGTATTCAGACTTTTATGCAGTTTTGATGACGTAGATTTTGACAGATATTTTTCATATTAAATACACGATACGAAGTATTCAAAAATCCCCTAATTGTGATATGATAATAGTAAGGACAAATTGAATGACGAAAAGCACTAATCAATCATTAAAACCGACAACTCTCAGGGTTAACAACAGCGGTAACCTTGAAATTGGCGGCTGCGATACGGTTGATTTGGCTAATATTTATGATACCCCGCTATATGTTATAGACGAAAAAACTTTAAGAAATATTTGTCACGATTATAAAAAAGCATTTGAAAAATACCCCAAAACTCACATGATGTACGCTTCAAAAGCACTTTGTACAGGCGCAGTTTCAAAAATTTTAGATGAAGAAGGTTTCGGATTTGATACAGTATCGGCGGGCGAAATCTATACGATTTACAAAGCCGGAATTGATATGACGCATGTTTTGTTTAACGGGAACAACAAAACTTATGAAGAACTGGAACTTGCACTTGATTTGGGTGTTGGCAGAATTTCTGCCGATAACTTTTTTGAATTGGCATTACTTAATGAAATTGCACAATCAAAAGGAAAAACTGCGGATATTTTGTTAAGAATAACCCCAGGTATTGAATGCCACACACACGAATACATCCAAACAGGACATCTGGATTCAAAATTCGGATTTGACATGACACAAATTGACAGTGCAATAGATTTAATTTTGAATGAATACAAGAATATTAAACTTCATGGGCTTCATGCACATATCGGCTCACAAATTTTTGAAACAAGCATTTTCCCTGATGAAATAGAGATTATGGCACGTGAGATAGCAAGAATTGAGGAGAAATTCGAACTGCATCTTAACGAAATCAATATAGGCGGCGGCTTGGGGGTAAAATATACCCCCAAAGATGTTCCGCCATCAACCTTTGAAATCGGGGAATTGATTATAAATAAAATTTCAGAAGTTGTTGAAAAATACAATATAGAGCCGCCGACAATATTTTTAGAACCCGGAAGAAGTATAATCTCAACATCGGGTGTTACATTATATACTGTCGGAAGTTCAAAACAGGTTCCGCATGGGACAAAATATGTAGCCGTTGACGGCGGAATGGCAGATAATCCTCGTCCGTCAATGTATCAGGCTGAATATGTTGCAGAAGTTGCAAACAAAAAAGAAACAGATAAAACGGAAAAAGTAACTATTGCCGGCAGATATTGTGAATCCGGCGATATTCTGATAAAAGATATAACTTTACCGGAATTAGAGGAAGGAGATGTTCTTTGTGTTTATAATACGGGTGCTTACAACTATTCAATGGCATCAAATTATAACAGAGTGCAAAAACCCGCAATGATTCTGGTTAACGATTCAAAATCCGAAGTTATCGTTAAACGGGAAACTTTGGATGATTTAACGGCACATGATATAATTCCTGACAGGTTGAAAAAATGATAGATAATATTGTTGAGTTATTTCAAAATTTCATAGGTTCATGGCATGTATATTTTAAGGCTTTCGGCTGGAAAAATTTCTTTGAAATATTCATTATTATCACGATTATAATTTTCTTCTATCAGAAGTTTATAAAAAATACAAACTCTGAAAAATTTGTCAAAGGGGTTATTGCACTGGTATTTTTATGGATATTCAGTGAAATTCTTGTGGCAATAGACTTGAATATTTTAGGGGTCTTTATAAGAACAATAGTCAGCCTTGTTGCCCTGAGTTTAATTGTCGTATTTCAGCCGGAACTGCGCAGATTTTTGGGTTATTTAGGACAAATTGACTTTTTCAAAAGATTTTTTGAAGATGACAATGACAAATCAAATCAGCCTATCGACGTTATAAAAGAAATCACCGAAGCGGTTAAATATCTTTCAAAATCACATACCGGTGCATTAATTGTATTCCAGAACGATTTGTCAAATACATATCAGGATGTCGGGACAATTCTTAACGCAGATGTTTCAACCGAACTTTTGCTTACAATTTTCCACGTAAATACACCGCTGCATGACGGAGCAGTTGTAATAAGCGGTTCAAAAATAATTTCAGCAGGAGTTTTGTTACCACTGACAGATGACCCGAAATTAAGCTGGAAATACGGTACGCGTCATCGTGCGGCTATCGGAATGACAGAAACCAGTAATGCGGCATGTCTTGTAGTATCGGAAGAAACAGGTGATGTTTCAATTACTCTTGACGGAGCGTTGAAAAAATATGACGATATTCCAACCCTGAAAGCAGATTTGGAAAGCATACTGGGTTATAAAAAAAGTGAAGAAACAGAACCTAAATCAATATTTAATCTTGAAAAACTTATTACAATAAAAAAAGACAGGAAATAATATGAGCAAAGATTCTGCGGCAAAAAAAAATCCTTTTGTTAAAATTTTTGCAAACCTATTTGTTATTACCATGGGAGCCATCATAACAGGGTTTGCCCTTGAATCTTTTTTGGTTCCTAACTCAATAATTGACGGCGGTGTCATTGGTATTTCAATGATTGTAAGCCATATTACAAAATTTAATCTGGGGCTTTTAATTCTTATAATAAACACACCGTTTATACTTTTGGCATTTAAGAAAATGGGAGCAAAATTCGTTTTTCAGACTGCTTATGCAAACATTATTCTTGCCATTGCCCTTAACTTTTTCAGCCGCTATAAAGTGACAGAAGACGTACTTCTTGCAACCGTATTCGGAGGTATTGTGCTGGGTATCGGGGTCGGTCTTATACTCAAAAGCGAAGGCTCATTAGACGGTACCGAAATACTTTCGCTTGTCGTATCCAAAAAATTCGGAATGTCTGTCGGCGAATTTATAATGGGATTAAACGTATTCATATATTTGGCTGCGGGAAAAGTTTTCAGTTGGGAAAGTGCAATGTATTCAATTCTGACCTACTTTGTTGCCTCAAAAGTTATTGATACCGTTATGGAAGGTCTTAACAGTTCAAAATCCGTCAGAATTATCAGCGATGAAGCCGGCACTATCGGAAACGCACTTATTGATAAACTTGACATAAGCGTGACTTATCTGAAAGGTATTGGCGGATATTCAGGGCAGGATAAAGATTTAATATATTGTGTTATTTCCCGTCTTGAAATGGCAAAAATGCTTGATATTATAAAAGATATTGACCCGAAAGCATTTGTATCCGTTGTAGATGTTCACGAAACCTACGGCGGAAGATTCAGTAAATAGGATAGTTACTTTATTTTTCCAGCAAAACTACGGCATTTGCCTCAATGGCAAGTTTCTGCCCGACGGCATCCATTTTTTCTTTTGTTTTTGCCTTAATAGAAATATCATCCGGATCAACTTCAAGAATTTTACACAAAATCTCTTTCATTTTGGGGATGTATGGCATCATTTTGGGCGCCTGCGCAATAATATTACTGTCAATATTGACAACGTGATACCCCTTTTTCTTAACCAAAGCATAAACATGCTTTAAAAGAACGGTTGAATCAATATTTTTATATTGCGGGTCGGTATCGGGGAAAAGTGTTCCGATATCATCCAGCGCCAAAGCCCCGAGCATTGAATCAATTACCGCATGAATTAAAACATCCGCATCAGAATGCCCTAAAAGTCCTTTTTCATGCGTAATTTTAATCCCGCCGATTATTAAATCCCTGCCTTCAATTAATTTGTGAATATCGTATCCGATACCTATTCTGTACATTTTAAAACCTCGTTTATTTATATTATAACATATTTTTCGCTATATGATATAATAAACAGTATGAAAAATAATTTTAATGAAAACATACTTGCAGATGCTGTTGTAAACAGACAAATTCAAACTCAGACAACAGTTCCGGATGGTGGCGGAGAATATGAAACCTACGGGTTACCTTTTTATTATTTTTTGGATTTTCGCTTTTGTATCCTGCTAATAGTTTTGGGAGTGATTGCAGGAATAGCGCAATTTATGTTTATGGGCGGCTTATTTGTTCTTCCGTTTCTTAAAAAGAAAAATGAATTTCGCTGCATAAAATGTAAATCTTTTTTTGAACAAAATAAAAAACCTGATGTCTGTCCGTATTGCGGCGGCGAAGTAATTCCCGAAAAAGAATATATTAAAAACCAAAATGTGTATAATAAATTATACACTAACAGAGATTATTAATTACGGAATACAAATTTTTCGATGGCTTTCACAAAACCGTCATTGTCAACCGTATCTGTTATAAAATCGGCGCACGCTTTTAAATCGGGAGTACCGTTACCCATAGCGACCCCGACACCGCCTGCTTCAACAAGGTCAATGTCGTTATTCTGATCACCAATTGTCAAAACTTCTTCTCTTTTTATTCCCCACAGGTCAGCCAAAAATTCAACTCCTAACGATTTTTTAGCCTCTTTTGAACCTATTTCGCAAAAATACGGTGTTGATTTTACGATGTATAAATCGGGATATTTTGCCTGCAATTCTAATACCCAGCCAGTTACTCTGTCTGCATCATTCATATCAATTGCAAGAAGTTTATTAACATCTTTTATTTCCAAATCGTCAAAATTACAAACGTTGTAGTCAATATGTTTTCCGTTTGTGTATTGTTTTACGGTATCATTATCTTCTTCTACATATAAAATATCATCAATATAAAGATTTATATGAACATTATTTTCTCTTGCCCATTTAATAATTTTTTTTGCATAATCAGAATTAAGATTTTTTCGGTATAAAGTTTTTCCGTCAATATCCTTAATCAAACCGCCCTGATAAGATATTATGGGAGTTGTAAGCCCCAAATCACGTGCAACATGAATTGCCGAACTATGCATTCTGCCAGTCACAAGAACAACTTTTACCCCGTTATCTTCAAGATTTTTTATACAATTTCTGACAGCGGGAGAAAATTCACCTCTGAGATTTGCAATAGTTCCGTCAATATCTGTTGCAATCATCTTTATCATAAATAAAACCCCTTACAAAACGCCCTTGATAATGCACAAATAGTTTTGGAATCGTTAATCTGACCGTTATTTATCATCTCATAAATGTCCGATAATTTATATTCATAACATTTTATTATCTCACCCAAATCGGGATGTTCCCCGACAAATTCCAAATCACCTGCAAGATACAGATATAATTTTTCCGTACAAATTCCGGGGGTCGTATTTATGTAACCCAGAGATTTCCAGTTTTTTGCCCTGTAACCGGTTTCTTCTTCTAACTCTCTTTTGCAGGCTTCATCAGGATTTTCGCCAATTTCAAGTTTTCCCGCAGGAAGTTCGATATTCACTGATTTTAAAGGATAGCGGTACTGTTTTACCATAAGAATTGTATCTTTATCTTTTAATGCAACAATAACAACCCCTCCGCTATGCACAATAACTTCACGGAAAGATCTGTGACCGTCAGCAAGTTCAACATCGTCTTTCAAGACGGTAATAACTTTCCCGTTATAGACCAATTCAGAATTCAGCGTTTTTTCTTCAAATTCCATAGAATAATATTAACATAACAAAAAAAATTTTTAAAATGAGATATGAAAGTTAAATAATAATAGCAAAAAAATATCTTTACTAATTTATAATAGCATATGCAAATTGCAGGGATAAACAAAAAATATAACTCTACATTTGGTAGTGGTTTTTATAATATAACACGGGAACTTGACTCAAGTGTTATGTTGAGTCGGGCTCTTATTGATACATGCGGCTGCACTATTCCATGGATAATAATGGCAAATAATGGTATCGAGAAAAAAGAAAAAACCCGAAGGTATTTACTTGATTATGCAATAATTTGGCTGACTCCGTTTGTAACCTTGCCCCTGTCAAATCGATTTGCAATGAAATATATCGGGAAACTTACCAAAAATTTTTGGTCAAATAATCATAAAGCCATTCATATTTCAAACGAATTTTTGAAAGATACAGATTCTATGATGGTTGAACTTAATAAAATGAGTAAGGGAATATATAAAAATCCATTAGAAGCCCTATATTACAGGCTTAACCCTAAAAAGAAATATGAACCCAAAATAAATATTGATGAACTTTTAGAATCTGTAAATGGCGACAAAGAGAAATTACGCAAAAAATTAATTCGTTCTAAAAATGCAGTATTTTTTTCAGACTGTATGTTTACTTTTGGTGCAGGAGCAACTGTATTATTCGGAAATAACGAAATTACAAAAAAGACATCAGGACAAGCCGGTTTTAGTGCAGAAATGAGTATGGCTGATAGAGAAATTGTAGAAAAACGAGCCGAAAAATACGAGAAAAGCAAAAAGAAAAGATATTTGGCATCTTTAGGATTAATTGCTGCAACAACTTTAGGTATGTCATTAACAGGTTTTGCTTCCTTATATTCAAAAAGTTCTAATAAATTAGTACAAAAATTAAGAAATAACTCAAAATTGTTTGATTACACCAAAGGAATTTATATGTCGCGATTACCTTTCTTTCTCGGTAATATCGCATTCTATTCAGGAGCAAGTTTACTAGCAGCAAGAAATAATACCGAAAGAAAAGATGCAATAATAAGAAATGGAGTCGGTACAGCGGTATTCTTTGGCGGTGATTTATTGTTATCAAGCATATTTACGAATTTGAGCGACAGAATTTTCGGAACAAAATTGAGAATAAATAATGATAATTCATTCGTTCGTAAAATATTTCCAAAAGTAAAATCAGTAAAACAAGTAATGGAAGAAGTTGAACAAGGCAAAATATCTAAATCAAACAAAAAAGTTGCAGCAGGAATTTTCTGGACTAATATGCTGATTTTAATGGTATCAATGGGATATGCCGTACCAACAGTAATAAATAAAATGATAAAAAAAGATGTTGAAAAAGATATCAAGGTAAACGAAAAAAATAAACAATTATTTCAAACAACAACTTATAAACCCCTGCGAATGGAAAATTTTATAAAATAGCAAGAACGCACACTAACGCAAGTATGACATTTAGATTCTTCGGTTTCGCCTCAGAATGACTAATTTAGTATGTAAATGGGTTTATCCCCTAAACTTTTTGAAAAACGAAAATATATTCGTGAGTAAATATACTAAATCCGCCCGCCAAAGCACGATAACGCCAAAGGTTTGCCGTTCTGCCTTTTCCTCTTTCATTACCCTGAATATCTTTTACGATAGTTGATTTCAGTTTGAACCCGATTTTTCTCATTCTGTCCATACATTCAAAGCCAAGAGGCTGTACTTCGGAATTTTTATAACTGTCACCGATTATAAGACATGCAAAACGACCTTTTTCCAGCAAGTCATAACCGTTTTGGGCTACTTTTTCAAACATGTCATAAAATTCTTCCGTTGTTTCGCAGTTAGACAAATCTTCTTTCTTATCAGAAAATTTTATAATATCGTCATAAGGCGGATGAAGCATCAGAAATTGTGCTTTCTTTTCCCCCATGATATCAAGCCTTGCCTTAACTTTTTCAACCGCAAGTTCTGATGTTGAATCCGCACAGATAATATTTACATCCGTTACCAACTGTTTCGGGGTGAACTTTTCAGAAACTTTTTCTGCCAAATCATCTTTCAGTTCAACACCGATACAACGTCTTTCCATATTTATTGCTTCGATTCCCGATGTTCCCGAACCGAAAAACAAATCAAGAACCACATCACCTTTTTTGGTGTATCTTTCGTACATCTGCTGCGCAATCTGGGGAATATAATTTCCGTGATATTCGTTAGAATGTCCGTGTTCTCTCAGTCTTGACGGGAACTGCCATAAAGTACCTGTCAGAATATGTCCGTATTCCTTCCATTTTTTCAGGTTAATGTCGCTGTATTTGGTAGTCTTGATATCAGGTTTTTGAACAACCTGCAAATCCGCATTCTTTCGGGGTTTTATTTTCAAATTAGATAATATTTTTTTTACCAAAACAGCCTCCTGTTGATTATCGTTCAAGTCCAGATTTTACATAATAATTGTATAGAAATGTTAAGAAATTGTAATCAAACAATAAGAGGATTTTGTGATAATATAATAGTAGTTTTGTGGGATATTAACATGGCAAGAATTAAACAATTATCTAAACATCTTATAAATCAGATAGCGGCAGGAGAGGTTATTGAGCGTCCGGCATCGGTTGTAAAAGAACTGACTGAAAATTCCATAGATGCCGGAGCAAAAAATATAAGCGTTGAAATAAATAACGACTGCCGTGATATACGTGTTGCGGATAACGGTTCGGGAATACACCCTGATGATATTATTCTTGCGTTTTCAAAACACGCAACAAGCAAACTTCAGGAAGATGAAGACTTGTATGATATTCATACACTGGGTTTCAGGGGAGAAGCCCTTGCCAGTATAATTTCCATTTCAAAACTTACCTGCACCACAAGAACAAAAGATTACGAAACAGGAACAAAAGTAAAATGCGAAAATTCCGAAGTAACGAAAGTTGAAACGGGCTGTGCCATAGGTACAATAATGGAGGTCAAAGACCTGTTTTATAACATTCCGGTCAGACTAAAATTTCTGAAAAACCCGAATACCGAGTTTTCATATATTCAGGAAATTATGCAGTCGCTCGCACTTTCTCATCCCGATGTGTCGTTTGAATTAAAAAAATTCGGAAAAACCGTTCTCAAAACAACAGGACAAAATAATTTAACCCAAACCATAAAAGAAATTTTTTCATCCGATATTACAAATAATCTGAAAGAAGTTTTACGTACGGACGAAACAAGCGGGCTGAAAATCAGCGGATTTGTGAGCACTCCCGATTATACCCGTTCAAGCAAGAAAAATTATCACATTTATATAAATTCCAGAACGGTTAAATGTCCCGTTTTTCAAAAGGCTATCGATATGGTTTACAAGCATTTGACCGCAAACAGTAAATATCCGTTTGTTGTATTAAATCTTGAAATTCCGCCCCATGATGTTGATGTAAATGTTCACCCGACAAAAAAAGAAGTCCGTTACAAAAATCCTAATCAGATATTTAATTTCATTTATACGGCGGTGCAGGGCGGACTTTCAAATTATACGGAAAAAACTCAGCCTCTATATGAACAATCGATTCAGGCTGAACAAAATCTAAAAACTGAAAATGTGGTAACATTTCCAACCGCAGCGCAAAACTCTTATATAAATGAAAAAAACGATACAATGTTTGTTCCGAATAATATTGACAATATACAACATTCACCACAAAACTTCGGACAACAAATTCACCAGACACAAATCTTTACCCCTCAAACCCAGTCACCTATCGAGCCTGAGGAAAATATCATCGGACAATATCACGATACCTATATTCTGATAGACACAGAGGACGGACTTGAAATTGTTGACCAGCACATTGCAGAAGAAAGATTTATTTATGAAAAACTGAAAGCAGAAAAAAATATTATTTCCCAAATGCTTTTTGTATCGGATGTAATTCAAATCAGCGCAAGCGAGGCTGAACTTATAAAAGAGAATATGACAAAATTTGAAAGATACGGTTACGGAATTGAATTTTTGAACGACAACGAAATTATTTTCAGAAAAATTCCTCAACTTCTTTCAAAAACAAACCCGAAAGATATTTTATCGGACATTCTGGAAAATCTCGAGGGGGACAATATTGATAATCTGGAAGAAAAGATACTTATAACAACATCCTGTAAAGCCGCCGTGAAAGCGGGAACAAAACTTTCTATCTGGCAGATGCAGGAAATTATCAAAAACTGGCGGACAACCAAAATGCCATATACATGCCCGCACGGCCGCCCGATTTCAAAAATAATTCCCCATAAAGAACTTGCCGGATTTTTCCAAAGAAATAAGTAGGTATAAAAAATGGCGGAGATAAATTCTCCGCCATTTAAGGTTCTATTTAACCAAATAATTATTTTCCGCAATTACAAGTAAGTTCACCGCAACCACACTGGCAACCCAATGCTTTTACGGCTTCTTCCATACGAACCTTGATACGTCCGTCAACTGCAATACCTTCACCGGTCTTTTCAGAAATTAACAACGGGTTAATATCCAATTCATCGATGAAACTGAAATCATGAACTAATTGAGATAATCTCAATAAAGTTTCCTGAATTTGATCCATTTGAGCAGGAGTTGTTCCTCTTGCACCCTCTAACAACTTGTATGCTTTAACTGATTTAATCATTTCAGCAGCATCAACATCCGTCAAAGGAGCAATTCTGAAAGTTACGTCTTTCATAACTTCAATAAATACACCGCCCAAACCAAACATCATCATCGGTCCGTATTGAGGGTCGGTTGCAATACCGCAAACCATTTCACGATTGCCTTTAACCATTTCCTGAATAATTACACCTTCTAAACCGTCTAACAAGCCTTTTGCATCAAGTTTAGAAATCAAGTCTTGATATTCAGCTCTTAATTGTTCAGCAGAACCGATATTAACTCTTACACCGCCAACATCTGTTTTATGAGATGTTGTTTTTGATGTCATTTTCATAACAACCGGATAGCCGATAGAATCAGCAATAGCAACAGCTTCATCTTCGGTTTTTGCGAAACCGGACTTACAAACTCTGATACCATAAGCATCTAATACATCAATTGATTCTCTTGTTGTTAACTGCGCTCTGCCTTCAACCAGTGATTGTTTGATAATACTTGCTGCTCTTTCGTGGTCAACATCGTAAACAGGAATTTTGCCTTCCGGTCTTTCAATCCATTTTCTCTGTTGATTAAGTCTGTTAAATCCGTCAGCAGCTTCTTCAGCATACATAAAGAACGGCATATTAACATCCATATCCGAAAGTGCTGTAAAGAATTCTGATTTTGTCATAAATACGCCGATAACAGGTTTTTGAGGATTAGCTGCTTTAATTTCCATAACGGCTTTTGCAACATCAATATCCTTCAAGCCCAAGAACGGCAAGTAAATAACCATAATCATATCAACGTTTTCATCAGCAATAACTGTTTCCAGTGTTTGCTTGTAGTGTTCAATCGGAGCTGATGCAATCATATCAATCGGGTTCTTAACAGATGCGGCAGACGGTAAGAAACTTCTTAATTTGTCTTTTGTAGCATCTGAAATTTTAGCCATTTGCATACCGTATTCACAAACAGCATCGGTTGCCATGATACCGGGACCACCTGAGTTTGTGATAATTGCAACTCTGTCACCTTTCGGTATTGGACAATTTGCAAAAACTTTTGCAGTTGCAAAAAGATTTTTCAATGAATATTCTCTTATAACACCTGATTGATTTAATAAAGCATTAGCCGCCTTATCAGCACCTGCTAATGAACCGGTGTGAGAAGATGCTGCTGAAGCACCTGCTGCCGATCTTCCTGCTTTTAATGCCAAAATCGGTTTTTTCTTGGAAATTCTTGATGCTAATTTACGGAAATTAGCAGGATTTTGGATTGATTCCATATATAACAAAATCTGTTCAACGTCAGCTTCATTTTCCCAGTATTCCAAAGCGGTTTCAGCGTTAACATCAGCCTGGTTACCGATTGAAATGAACTGAGCAAAACCTAAGTTAAGGTCTTTTAAGATATTCAAAATACCGCCGCCTAATGCGCCTGACTGAGAAACGAAACCGATATGTCCGCGTTCCGGTAATGATTCAGCGAAACATCCGTCCATACGAACTTCCGGTAATGTGTTTACAACACCTAAGCAATTAGGCCCGACACATCTCATACCGTATTCTTTAACTTTTGCAAGTAATTGTGCTTCCATTTCAGCACCTTCTTTACCTGTTTCTTTAAATCCTGCGGTAATGATACATAAACCTTTGATTCCCTTTTCATGGCACTGGTCAATTGTTGCAAGAACGAATTTTGCGTTTACAACAATAATAGCCAAATCTATTTCTTCGGGAACTTCCAGTACGGAAGTATAAGCCTGAAGTCCCTCAATTATTCCGCCTTTTGGGTTAATCGGGAAAATTTTTCCGTTAAATTTGTACTCTTGTAATCTTTTCATAATGTCAGAACCGATTGTGTGTTCTTTTGTAGAAGCACCAACAACGGCAATTGACTTTGGTTTCATAATTTTGTCTAAATTGCTCATGCTTTTCATCCTTTCTTGTTTTATGACTATATTATAGTACAAAAAAGATTTTAGCGTTATTTTTGGGCAAATTTTTCGTAATCGGAAACAGATGATTTTGCAATTTCAACAATACTATTCAGCATAGATTTGTGGACAGAACGAAAGTCAACATCTCCTCTTACAACCCCCCTGTACGTTTTATTTGCATTAACCCCGATATAATCATGACCTTTACGTGATATAAACAAATCAAAATTTTTCGGAGCAATAACCCTTCTCAATTCGGGTACAGTTGACCCTAATTGTGCAATTAATCCTCTTTGATAATCACCCGTTGCATTTTTTCCGAAACTGTCAACAAATACAAGTTTTCCGTTAAATGCCAAAGGGGATATAACTTCTGTTCTCATTTTTATCCCTGTTTTTTAAATTTTCCGATAATTGCCTGCCACAATTCTTTAAAAATACCGTCACCTTTAATAAGTTTTTTATATTCCGGTGCTCTTTCGAAACTTTTCATTGCTTCATTAGCCGCTGATATTATTCTTTCGAGTCTTTCTCCATATACAACAGAAGGACGGCCTTTTTTTGCAAAATCACCGTTCATTACATTTTCATAACTGACATTTGCGTTAATTTCGTAAAAACCTTTCATATTTTGAGAACGTTCGATGTACAAATCATAGGGTCTGTCAGCAATAAGTGCTTTTAATTCGTCAGCCAGTTGACCGAGTTTAGGTTCTAACAATTCCTGAGTATTTTTTATATATTTTACTGTTCCCGTAAACTGCGGTTTGTATGATACATTTTCTGTTCTCATATTGATTAACTCCATGATAATTATGCTTACGAAATATAAAAAACCTAAAAATATTTTTTGCTATAAATTGTTTATTTGTAACGAATTATGAATAACCGGCAGGAATCCACTCTCTCACACGAAAATCAGAGCCTAATGATTTTGCAATTTGCTCACATTTTTCAATATTTATGTGACGACCCTTATAACCCTCCACAACACTTGATACAACGCTGATTTCCTCATCAGAGCATGCTTTTATAAATTTTTTAACCTCATCATAAGCGCCTTCAAATTTCGGTTGTGAAAGTTCATCGTATTCTTCGGAATTTTCACCATTCAGACTAACCGAAAACAAATCCACCAGTCCTTTTAATTCCGGTACAACATTCCGTTTAAAAACATAATTTGCATGACCGTTTGTATTTACTCTGATTTTTACCTGCGGATAAGTTTCTTTAATATATTTTGCAACCTCTTTTAATATGTCCAGTTTCAGCATCGGCTCACCGTAACCGCAAAAAATTATTTCATCCGCATAAGAAATTCCGTTATTTCGGGCATTACGGATAATTTCATTATACTGTCCGATAACATCCTCAGCGGTGAAATCTTCACTATCAAGCCACAATTTTTGTCCGCACACATCGTCTTTGTCGTTACGCAGACAAAAAATACAGTCGTTCGTGCATCTGTTTGTAAGATTTACATAAATTTTTCCATCCAGAGAATATACCAAAACGTTAGCCATATTACACATTCCTTTTAATAATATTATTATACGGACAAATTGTATTTGCAAACATTTTGAATAACAAGCAAAATTTTTATGCTAAAATACCAATATGAAATCGATACAATACTATGCACCAAAAGACATCAGATACGAAGAAGTTATGGTAAAACCGCCCGAAGAAGGTGAAGTTGTCGTAAAAGTTATGGCGGCTTTGACCTGCGGAACTGATGTAAAAACCTACCGCAGAGGACATCCTGTACTAATAAAAGAAGTCCCGTCAGGTTTTGGACACGAATTTGCGGGGATAGTTGAAAAAGTCGGGCATGGTGTTGAAAACATAAAAGCAGGTGACAGAGTTGTTGCAGCTAATTCCGCCCCCTGCGGAGAATGTTTTTTCTGCAAAAAAGAAGAATATAATCTTTGCGAGAATTTAGACCTTTTAAACGGGGCTTATGCTGAATATATAACGGTTCCCGCCCGTATTGTAAAGAAAAATATGTTAATTCTGCCTGATAATTTATCATTTGAACGTGCGGCTTTTTGCGAACCGCTGGCAAATGTTGTCCATGGAGCAGAAAGAACGGGGATAAAAGAGGGCGATAGTGTCGGTATTATCGGAATAGGACCTATCGGACTGATGTTTGCAAGGATAGCAAAACTTATGGGTGCAAGAGTCATCGTAGCAGGACACAACCCGATGAAACTCAAAGCCGCAGAAGATTTTGCCCATGCAGATGAAATCGTTGACCTTAAAAAATACCAAAGCCCCGTTAAAATCTTCAAAGATTTTTCTGATAGCGGCAAAGGTCTGGATGTAGCAATTGAATGCGTAGGACTACCTGAAATATGGGAACAAATATTTGAATGCGTAAGACCCGGCGGAACGGTTCACTTTTTCGGAGGATGTAAATCAGGTTCAAAAGTAAGTTTTGACACGACAAAAATGCACTACGGTGATTTAAAACTTATGAGCGTATTCCACCACACCCCAAAATATTTCAGAAAAGCGCTTGATTATATCGCATCGGGGGAAGCTGAAGTTGAAAAATTGATAACGGACACCCTTCCGCTTGAAAAAGTTGAGTATGCAATGGAGCAGCATATTGCGGGAAATGCAATTAAATTTTTGATTAAGCCGAATATGTAAATATCAGGCTTTGGCATAAGACTGAAAGTCAAACCTGCATTTTAAAACAGATCTTCAGCCGTATCGACTGTTTTTGAATACTTTGATAATAAAATTTCAAGCAAATTACTTATATCAGATAATGACGGCGGTTCAAATTCATTTTTTACCGCAATTTGTATAAGTTGTAAACTTGATTTTATATCTCTTAAATCCTGTAAAAATACGGCTATTCTGTCCTCTTTGTTCATAAAAACCTCTTTTGATATTACTTTTAATCATACATTGTCATATTAGAAAATATTTTGTCGGAAACATATTATATTGTCAAGAACAATGTATGGGTATATGTATGTCTTTTGATAGAAAATTAATACGAAACGGAAATGGCTGGGCTTTAACAATAAATTCAACAATACTTAAATTACTGGATGTTAATCCCGAGGTTGATATGGTTAAATATGTTATGGAAAACGACAAACTGATAATAACCAAAAGCGATAAAAAACTTTCCGACAGGGATAAAAAATAGGGAAATTACGCACCAATTTTAATATACGCTTTCATAATCTTATTTGAAACCGTATCATTTACTGCTTTCTGAACCTTATCCAATGGGTAAACAACAGACAAACCGTCAACTTTCACTTCTTTATCTTTCAATAATCTCAGCGAATCTTTTAAATCAGCAGGAGAGGGTGAATAACTGCCCAAAACCGTTAATTCACGATAATAAATTTCATTATTTGCATATCCAAAATTATTCGGAGTGCTTGAAAATACTAGAATTTTCCCACCGTCACGAACATATTTTAATGCCGTATCTATCGCCTTATCAGAACCGGAAGTCATAAAAACACCGTCTGCTTTTATACTTTCGCACATTTCATTAACATTAAACGCTTCAATACCGAGATTTTTCAGAATATCCACTCGGGATGAAATCAAATCACACCCGATAACATTCATACCGAATGCCCTCAATGCCTGCGCCATCAAAATTCCGACAGAACCAAGTCCGATTACAAGCGCAGTTGAGTTTTGATTTAACGATGCCCGTTTTACCGCTCTTATACAGCATGCCAGAGGCTCATAAAATGATGCCTCAATATCTGTCAGGTTTTCCGGTTTTAAATGTGCGACATTTTTTAAATGTTCATCAGATACAAAAACGTATTCACTAAACCCGCCGGGGGTAATATTTGTCTGTTTAAAATGACGGCACATAGAAACATTACCGTTTTTGCAATATTCACATTTCCCGCATGGAATATGATGGGAAGTCACAATAACATCCCCGATTTTAAAATCTGTATCAGAATTTATCTCACTGATTACCGCAACAATTTCGTGACCCAAAACCGTACCGTCTTTAACAAGATTATGTTTGAGTTTCACAATATCAGAACCGCAAAGCCCGCTGCCAAATACTCTGACTATCGCACCCTTACGACCGTCAAGTGCTTTTGTTTCCCGTTCTTTAACAACCAATATATTATTTTCAACCTGTGCAACTTTCATTACCCTCTCCCGAATTTATAAATTCAACCCTCTCCCACACGGGGCGAGGGTCGTATATTATTTATGCCTGTGCTTTTTTATTTTTTCTCCATTTTTCATAGAAAAATAAAATAAAACAGATAACAACACAAATTGCGGTTGAAATCATCCAGAACGCTATTGCACCGTTCCAGCCGAATTTATCAACAACAACACCCGTACCGCCCGCTGATAACGCCGCACCGATGTAACCGAAAATTCCCGTAAAGCCTATGGTTGCAGATGCAACTTTTTTGGAACTGGATTCAACCGCACAAAGTCCGCCGATTAACATCTGAGGACCCGCAGTAAACATACCTATCATAGCGGCATAGACATAATCTAATGCTTCATATACCGGTTTGCCTGTCGGGTTTGTGGCAAACAGGTACAAACTTAATATCAGCAGCAACAGAAACGCAATATTAACAGGTGTTCTGTTAC
>CAMHMW010000005.1 GCA_946186335.1 uncultured Candidatus Melainabacteria bacterium | reverse complement strand
GTTAAAGAATATGTAGAGCTTGCTCTAGGGGTAAATAGATTTAGCATAAAGCAGGACTACAAAAAAGATGAAAATTGAATATAATATGCCGCAATAGCTCAGTTGGTAGAGCAAGGGACTGAAAATCCCTGTGTCCTTGGTTCAATTCCGAGTTGCGGCATATTTTTTATATTTTTTATTCAGATAGCAAAAATTATTTTTACCAGTTTTATATAAGCGGAGGTAATTCTAATTATGAAAATTGAAGCGTATTCATACAATACACCAAAATACACGGTAAACAGAAATAATGGCAGCAAGGTCAGTTTTGAAGCCTTGTCATTATCAAAATATATGTCTAAACCCGCCAGAAAAGAAACATATTTAAATCATGTTGTTTCAAAATATGGTAATATGCTGGGGCTAGATGTTAAAACGGCAAAAGAAACATTAACCGGAGTATCTGACAGAAGAATTGAATTTTTCAAAACCCTCGCAGACAGATATAACGGACAGAATTTTTATTTGGCTGAAAAAGAAAGTACGGAAATTCCGTTGAGAATATTCGGCGCAGTTGAAAAGCCGCATTCTCCGCATTTTTATCTTATACGACATATTAACGGCTCTTTTGAGGATTTGGAAAAATTTATGAAATATGCCGATGATGAAAAAACTATGGAATTTATTCAGGGTTTCCATAAAAAATATCATGGATATGAGCAAAGTGATAAATTTTTAATTGATATGCTTGAATCACCGAATAAAGATAAATATGTACGCAGTATTGATGATTACAAATCATATTTAGCATTAAATTCGGGTAATGAAAAGGCAATCAAAGAATTAGATGAATTAATAAGTTCGGGAGAATATAATCGCTCGGAGTATGATATTGAATATGCTCTGAAGTTGCTGTCTCACAGGAAAAACAGTATAAATGTATTCTCAAAAGAACGGCTGAAAGAACACTATTCGCAAGAGGGGTTACATTTGTTAAAGAAACTGACTCTTGATTTTACTTTCTGCGACCCAAAAGAATCACAATTTAATGAATTTCTGAAAATTTATAACACAACAAATAAAGAGAATATAAAACTGCGTGAAGATTTTCTTAACGCATTCAAATACAGTGCTGATAATCCGTCAACAAATGAAATGATTGAGGAGGAAGTAAAGGCACTTCGTGAATTGTTTGAAAAAGCCGATCAGGACAAAAATGTCCGCAAATTTTTAGAAAAACTGATAACTCAGGGAATCGGAACAAAAAGTATCGAAGAAATAAATGATATTTTAAAAGTTGTGCCTCCTCAAAAGGCAGTACTGTTCTTTGACAACATTTCCAGAATAACTACATCAATGAGAGAGGAAAAACGCTATTATGCTCTTGTTAACCATCTAGAAGATCCGTTTTATGCAGACAGAATTTCAGCAAGAGAATACAAGAAACGCGGTCATACCCCGTTTAATAGCGAAAGTTATTTCAGTAAAGCAAAAAGATACATAGGCAATAAAATCAATCAATTTATGCTCGGAAAATATAAAGCAAAATCCGAACAGGAAGTTTTACCTGAAATACCGCCGACAATGCGTGCAAAACATTTTTCCGGCAACGGTACTACGGTATTTGCAAGAGAAATGGCAAAAAAATATGCTCTGGCACCTATCCCAAAAACGCAGTCAATACTGGAAAAAACATTGTCACAGATAAAAGCCAGAGTACAGGAAGCTGAACGTCAGGAAGAAATCAGAAAATTAGAACTGAAACGAACATTAAAGGAAGCAAGATTAGCTAAAAAATTAAAATTAGTTTCTGATGTTGATGCAGTTATAAGCAAAAAACTCGGTAAAAAGACCTATGACGAACAGTCGGTAGTATATGAAAAGAAAGCAACAAAAATTCGTTTGTCATTGCTCGGTGATATATTTGATTCTATCAAGACTACACGAAAAGCAGACCGTACTCTTGGTTTAAAAGAATCTGTATCTTCAAAGGATGCTTTGGAATTATATAAAAGAATAAACGGTCATAACAGAAAACTTGTTCGTTATATGCTGTTAAAAGAGCATGGCGGAACAAATACCAGATGCTTCACCGTTAAGGATATTATTAATTTCCTTGATAATGCGGAAGGTATAATTGCTAAAAATAAGGCAGCAGACAAGAGTTTCAAACCGAAAGAATACTATGATACCGTTTTCGATATGTTTACAAGTACATTCGGAAAACTCCCTCCTAAAAAGAGTCCAAAGAAATAACAGAAAAGGTTTGTAATACAAGTATATAAAAAGTCGGGTTTAATGCCCGACTTTTTGTATTTGGGATATTGTGAAACTTTTATATTTTCCGTATAATAGCGATGGAGGGATGTATGATAGATTGTTTGTCAAATCCGTCGTGGATTAGTCCGCAGATAGATTTTTTATTGTTTTTACAAAATATAAGAGTTGGGACATGGGAAATTTTTGACAGGTTTTTCCTGATGATAACCGTCTTTGGTGAATTTTGGCTGCCGACACTCATTTGTGCCGTTGTTTACTGGTGTTTTGATTTTCGCTCAGGGGTGTATATGTTCACTCTTAATTGTTTCAATATGTTTTTGACACATTTGTTCAAAATGCTGGCATGTGTGTATCGCCCGTGGGTTCTGGATAACCGAATACACCCGTCCGAACTTGCTGTGCCTTTTGCAAAAGGATATTCTTTCCCGAGCGGACATTCTGCAACAAGTTCATCTGTTTTGGGCGGACTGGCATTTATTCTGAGGAAGCATAAGATATGGTGTATATCACTTGTTTTATTAGTGCTTTTAATCGGTTTTTCAAGGTTGTGGCTCGGGGTTCACACTCCGCAGGATGTTGTCGTTGGCTTAACGATAGGTTTTAGCCTTGTTTTTGCAGGTAATCTTATTCTCAAATGGGCTGATGAAAATGAAAACAGATATTTGTATCTCATGGGGGTAATAAATGTATTGGCTCTTTTAGCCTTAATTTATACAACTTATTTCGGTACATACAGAATGGACTATGTATCCGGTGAATTGCTTGTAAATCCGCAAAAACTGAAATACGTGACAATTATTGTTTATGCGTATTCACTGGGACTTTTTAACGGATGTTGTTTATGTAAAAGATTTTTCCCGTTTAATCCGCAGGAGGTATCAGTAAAACGCCGAATAATCAGAGGAATTATCGGTGGTGTTGGAATTATTTTGCTTCATAAATTTATTTTTGAATATATTTTTATGAATGTTATTGATTTGAAATTAGCAAGCCTGCTTTTGTTTGCGGTAGGAATTTCAATCACGCTTATTTATCCGCTTATTTTTACAAAGTTAAAAATATAGGCAAAAAAAAGAGGACATTGTGTCCTCGTTGGAATTAAGAATAGCTGGAAGTATGAAAAAGATTTTTATTTGTAATTATATTTAACCGAATAATTGTAAAACCTACAATTATCCGGTCGGGTTATTTTGGATTGATACAAAATTTAACTTTTTACACATGTCGGCAATTGTTTATTGTAGAATTTTCTTATGGATGTTTTAGAGGTTAAAGAAGTCTGGAATAAGGTCAGAAGCGAACTCGCGGCAAATATGCCCGAGCATGTTTTCAGCACATGGATAAAACCGCTTGCGGCTGCTGATTATGAAAACGGCACTCTTGTTTTGTTATCCCCTCATCAGATGGGTGTTGACATCTTAAAGAAAAGCTGGACGGATGATATAAGGGGATATGTCCGTAAGATTTTGGGAGAAAATGCAAATTTTTCTTTAAAGTATGACCCTGATTATGCTCAAACTTACATAAAAGAACGCAAAAAAGAAAAGGCAAAACAGATTGCGGGACAGACAGAGGAAGATGTTTCAAAAAAATCTCTTGCCCAAATGCAGTCAAGTGCAAATTTAAACCTTAATCTGAAATTTGATAATTTCGTTGTCGGAGACAATTCAAAATTTGCTTATAATGCGGCGTTTTCGGTTGCAAACTGTCCCTCAACGAAGTTTAATCCGCTTTTTATATATGGCGCATCGGGTCTTGGGAAAACACACCTTTTACAGGCAATCGGTCACTACATTATATTTAACAAGCCTGAATTGAAAGTTCGTTATTTAAGAATGGAAGAATATTTTAATGAATGGATGAAATGTTTTCAACTTTCGGATGACGGAAAATCTCGCGGGGTAAATAATTCAATGATGAGAAAGTTTCATCAGAAGTTTCAGAATGTTGATGTTTTGCTTATGGATGATATTCAGTTCATAGAATCAAAAATGAAAACAATGGAGGACTTTTTCTCAACTTATGACGCTTTATATACGAATAACAAGCAAATTGTAATAGCGTCTGACAGATTACCGAACGATATTCCGAAATTGTCCGACCGCCTGAAAACCCGTTTTATTGAGGGTTTGGTTGTGGATATAAGACCTCCGGCTTATGAAACAAGAGTAGAAATCGTAAAATCTTATGCAAAAGAACTCGGAGTTGAGGCTGAGGATGGCGTTTATGAATATGTTGCCGAAAATTTTGTGAATAATGTTCGTGAACTGAAAGGGGCATTTAATAAGGTATGTGCGTATTCGGAATTTATGAGTGTCGGAATAACTCTTGAAACCGCACAAAAAGCCCTGAATTGTGAGATGAAAAAAAGATTGTTGACCCCTGATAAAATAGCAAAAGGTGTTGCCGATTATTTTGGCATTACAGTAAAAGATATGAAAAGTCCCGCCCGTCAGCAAAAGATTTCAAAAGCCCGTCAGATTGCGGAATATCTGTCAAGAGATATTCTCGGGATGAGTTACGAATCTATCGGTGATTTTTATGAAAAGAAACATACAACAGTTTTGTATGCGGTTGAACAGGTCGGAGATAAATTAAAAACGGACGATAATCTGCAAAATGTTGTGGATGAAATAAAAAATTTATTAAAGGAGTAGCGGATGTTTGATTATATAAAAGGGATATTTACCTGTAAAGTTTCGGGTTCAAAGGGGTGTTTCGCAACCGTTGAAGCAAGCGGTGTGGGGTATCGTTTTGAAATTACAGAAAGAGATTATTCAAATCTGCCCGATATAAATGCCGAAATAAAAATGTATTCCGTCTTGTTGCACAGAGAAGATAAAATGAGTCTTTGCGGGTTTTTAAGACGGGAAGAAAGAGATATTTTTAATATATTAACCTCAGTTTCGGGTGTCGGTTCAAAAATGGCTCTGACTCTGGTAAATTCTTTTGAAGTTTCGGATTTGGTCGGTTTTGTTCTTGACGGTGATTATAAAGAACTCACAAAAGCAAAAGGGGTCGGTCCGAAACTTGCGCAGAAAATTATTCTTGAACTGAAAGATAAATTAACATCTTATGACGGGTCAGAAAGTGTTAAACGTGTGTCATCGTCTGTAAAAATTTCTTCTCAGAATGTGGAAGATGCTCAGACGGTTTTGTTTTCTCTCGGATACAGTAACGACGAAGTCAATCTGGCAATAGAAAAGACATTAACAAAAATTCCCCAGACATCATCTGCTGAGGAAATTTTAAAAGAATCTTTAAAAGTTTTGTCGTTGTAATTTAATTTTACAACGGGAATACAAACAGGCAGATAAATCCGGCAATAACCATTGCCGGTCCGAACGGAAGATAAAGTCCGTTTTCGCCGTTACTTTTTCTGACTCCCAACAGAAGTTCTCTGCATGTAAAAATTCCGATAGCCGCAAGGACTATTGTGCTGACCCAGTATGCAGCTTTGTTATCAAGCCAGCCTGCGCTCAGAGCGAAGAAAAAGCCGATAGCATAAAGTACAAAGCCCGTAATTGCCCCGAGTGTTATAATATTTTTTTCCTGAATAAGTTTTTTTATGAATAACGGTATAGTTATTATAATTTGAACAATAACGCTAACCACCAAAACTGAAATCAATGCATAGAATGCCGCCATAAAATCGCCTTCATAAATCGGGGAAATACCGACTAACGCCCCAAATAAAGCCCCCATACCGCAAGAGATATAAGAGTCGCCTTCACCAAATGCTCTTGTTCCGACAATAAGTCTTCCGAGTTGTGCAATGATTTCTATAATCAAAAATCCGATAATTGCACAGCCCAGTGAATACAATATCGGGCATGAAAGTATAAATTCTTTTGTGAAATGTAATGTCCCGAATTCCTTTTTCAGAAGAATAAGTGTTACGATTGAATAAATTATACTGTAGCCCAACCCCAATCCTATTAAAGAATATGTATGGGCATCTGAAACTTTTTTCTCAATAATATCCGTTCCCGCTATTGCAATAAACAAACAGGAAGCAATTAGTGATACCGCATATATTGCCGCCTGATACCAACTAATCGGATTCATAACTTCAAGTCCGAACATGGAGTCAAACGGTGCGCAGCATTTTAAAAACAAAAGTACAAATATAATTCCCGTAAAAAGTTCCACTAACGGATATTGCCAGCTTATGTGTTCATGGCAGAAGCCGCATTTTCCTCTTAAAAATATATAAGATAAAACGGGAATATTATGATACCATTTCAGCGGAGTTCCGCATTTCGGACATTTTGAGGCCGGAAAAACGATAGATTCTCCGCTCACTGTTCTTAATATCACTACGTTCAAAAAACTTCCTATAACCAGTCCGAATATAAATATAAATGCCAGTACGGCAACAGAAAATGTCATGTTTCCTCCTTAAATCATTCCTTCGGGTAATTCCTCATGAATTATCATGTATAACTTATTTAATGCTCTTTTTAATATTCTTGATACCTGCGTTTGTGATACGTTCAGGCGTTTTGAGATTTCTTTTCTTGACTCCCCGTCAATGTAGTACATAGTAATCGCTGTTTTGTCATTTTCGGGAAGTTTGTTTATTGCGTTTTCAATAATCTTTTTATTAGCATAAGAATCTTCAAAATTTTCTGTTTCATCAGCCTGTATTCTGTCTAATAATGTTTCGCTGCCTTCATTTGTGTAAATATTCTGGTCAAGAGAAATCATGTTTTTGATAAGTTCAATATTCATAATTTCTTCGACCTTTTCGTAAGGCAGATTTACAAGTTTGGCAACTTCTTCGGTTGTCGGCATGGTGTCAGGGCTTTCTGACAGTTGTTCTATCGCATCTTTTACCTTTGAAAGATTTGCAAGAGTTTCTCTGGGCGGTTTTACAATGTTAGCCTTATCTCTCAGGTAGTGAAAAATTTTTCCCTTAATCACTTTGCTGACATAAGTTTTAAAACTTCCTCTTTCTTCCACTCTGTATGCTTCAATAGCGGAAAGAACCCCGACTGCTCCCACCTGAATCAAATCATCCTTTGTGATTGTTGACGGCAGGGGATAAAAGTTTGAAACAATTCTTTTTACAAGTTTGAGTGATTCTTCAATCAAACTTAGATAGGCAACGTGTTTTTTCTTTACGTCTGCCTCGTGTTTGTAATTGTATATGAGTTCTTCAAGTTTTTCCAAATCAGAAAGTTTTGTACTCATCGTCCCTTTATCCTCATCATAAAATATATCATATTTTTTGTATTCTTGCTAATTTTTAAGTTTATTTAATATACGAATGTATTTGTAATGTTTTTGTGATAGTATATTTTCATAGAAAATTAAGGAGTAAACAAATGATTACCGTAAAAGATGTAGAGCATGTTGCAAAATTGGCAAGACTGGAATTAACGGAAGATGAAAAAGTTTTATATACAAAACAACTCGGTGATGTTTTAAAATATGTTGACCAGATGAATGAAGTTGATACATCAAATGTTAAACCTATGGCTCAGGTTATTGATTTTTCAAATGTTATGAGAGAAGACGAGCCTCAGTTGGAAATTTCAAAAGAGGCATTGATGTCAAACGCTCCGGAAGAAGAAAACGGATTTTTCAAAGTTCCTAAAATTAATTAGTTTATTTGTCATTCTGAGGCGGGTAGTTATGAGATTCTTCGCTTTGCTCAGAATGACCGTAAGCCGAAGAATCTCATAATCAGTGGTTATTTAATATTATGACAAAATATATATTTGTAACAGGCGGTGTTGTTAGTTCTTTGGGTAAAGGTATTATTGCGGCATCTTTGGGGCGGTTATTCAGGTCACGTGATTATTCTGTTATTATTCAAAAATTTGACCCGTATATTAATGTTGACCCCGGAACGATGAGTCCTTTTCAGCACGGTGAAGTTTTTGTTACCGATGACGGTGCTGAAACTGATTTAGATTTGGGACACTATGAAAGATTTACCGATACAAGTTTCGGTCAGGTAAATAACGTTACCTCAGGCAGAATATATCAGGAAGTCATAAATAAAGAACGCCGCGGAGATTACCTCGGGGCAACAGTTCAGGTTATTCCGCATATTACAAACGAAATCAAAACCAAAATTGTTGCGGCAACAAAACAGTTTAAACCCGACTTTCACATAATTGAAATCGGCGGCACAATAGGTGACATTGAAAGTTTGCCGTTTATTGAGGCGATAAGACAGTTTAAGTCAGAAGTCGGGATAGGTAATGCTTTATCTGTTCATTGTACTCTCCTGCCGTATCTTCCGACATCGGGTGAATTGAAAACAAAACCCTCTCAGCACAGCGTTAACGTATTGAGAAGTTACGGTATTCAACCGGAAATTCTTGTCTGCCGTACTTCAAAACCGATACCGAAAACCGAAAGAGAAAAACTTGCTTTGTTTTGTTCTGTTCCAAAAGATGCGGTTATTGAATGTCGTGATATGAAAACAATTTACGAAGTTCCGCTGGCGCTTGAAAACCAGAACTTGTGTTCTGTTGTTTTAAAAATGCTGCAAATGGAAGAACGGGAACCAAAACTTGATTCGTGGGTTGAACTTGTAAATAAAATCAAAAATCCGTCAAAGACAATAAGAGTTGCTATTGCGGGAAAATATACAAAACTTTCCGATGCCTATATTTCGGTTGTTGAATCCTTAAAACACGCAGGATATTCAAATGATGCGGCGATTGAAATTAAATGGATAAATTCGGAAGAATGTGTAGATATGGCGAATTGCAAAAAACAACTTGCCGATGTTGATGCGGTAGTTGTACCCGGAGGTTTCGGTGTCAGGGGAATTGAAGGCAAATTAAACGTAATTCGTTATGCTCGGGAAAATAATCTTCCTTTCCTCGGACTGTGCCTTGGTATGCAGTGTGCGGTGATTGAATATGCACGTAATGTTGTGGGCTTAAAGGGGGCAAATTCAAAAGAGTTTGATGAAAACCCGACATATCCGGTGATTGATTTGATGCTCGAGCAAAAAAATGTCAAGGGTTATGGCGGTACAATGCGTTTGGGGGCTTATGAATGCCACCTTAAAAAAGGTTCAAAGGCTGAAAGTGCTTATGGTACGGATGTTATATCGGAACGCCATCGCCACAGATACGAAGTTAATACGGAATATATTGAACAAATAGAGCATGCTGGTCTTGTATTTTCGGGAATGTCGCCTGACGGTATGCTGGCAGAAGTTGTAGAGTTGCCGAAACTTGACTGGTTTGTAGCATGTCAATTCCATCCGGAGTTTAAATCACGACCGGACAGACCGCATCCGTTGTTTAAAGGGTTGATAGATGCTGCTGTTAAAAATGTTAAAGCATAAGATTAAGTATAAAACCGGTAGGGATTACGGTTCTGACGGTTGAACCATTCATATAATAAGGGGTAAATAATGACGGAAAACAATGAATTAAAAAGATTTACGACGATTAATTTTTTAAATTTTGCACTGGGATTTTTGGGGCTGCAATTTGCATGGCAGATGAGAATTGCACTATCTGAGCCTGTAACATCAAGCTTGGGGGCATCTCCTTTGCTTTACAGTTTAATCTGGCTTGCCGGACCTTTTTCTGGTATGGTTGTTCAGCCTATAATCGGGGTGTTGAGTGATAAAACAAAATCACGTTTCGGACGCCGCAGACCTTATTTGCTCGGAGGTGCATTGATTACGGCTCTTGCTTTGTGGGCGTTTCCGCATTCTGCAGGAATTTCGGATTTCATAAGTAAAATATGTCATTTTAATATGCCTGCTTGGGGCGGCTTACTTATCGCAGCGTTATTAATTTGGGTAATAGATGCTTGTATAAATATAGCACAGGGACCTTACCGCTCGCTGATTCCTGATGTTGTGCCAAAAGAACAACACGCTCAGGCAAATTCTTATATAAGTTTGGCAATCGGATTGGGTTCTGTTGTTGCAATGGCGGTTGCTCCGGCTTTAAAATTTTTCTTTGACTATCAGATGTCAATTTCGGCTCAGTTTGTTATGGCGGGGCTTGCATTTGCTCTTGCAATGCTTTGGACTTGTCTGATGATAAGGGAAAAATCAACCTTGCAGGATAATGAAGGTGCATCTGTTCAGAATGAAGAAGAATCAAAAAGTTTTTGGCAGTCTATGAAGGAATTTTTCCTTCTTTCACCAGAGGTTAAAAAGATTTGCACAATGCAGTTTTTTACATGGATAGGTATGATGTGCCTTTTGATTTATGTGACACCGTTTGTTATGCACACTGTTTATAATATTCCTGATATTGCGGCAAATCCTGTTGCCCAAAGTCTGAAAGATACCGCGCAAAACTATGCGCTCATTTGTCTTGCAGTGTTTAATTTGGTATGTTTTCTCGTTGCAATACCTATCGGAAAGTTAGCCGACAAATTCGGTAATAAAAAAGTCCATATAATTTCGATGTTATCAATGATTGCTGCATATCTGGGACTTGCATTTTTCAGAACAAGTAATGTTGCGGTTCTCGGGTTTATGGCATTATCGGGTATCGGTTGGGCAAGTGTTTGTGCTTTGCCTTTTGCGATGCTTTCAAAATATATAAAACCCGGTACTGAAGGCTCTGTAATGGGTATATTTAATATCTTTATAGCAGGTCCGCAGGTGTTTGTATGCACTCTTGTCGGCTGGCTGATAAATGCTTCCGTTATCTCAAATGCAGGAAATATTAACCACCATTACGAATACACCTTCTATATCGGTGCAGCGTGCCTGTTGGCAGCGGTTGCCGTAACGAAAATGATTAAAGAGGGGTAAGTTTATTATAAAGTGAAGTTAAAGTTTACAGGTCGGGTTTCAACTCGACCTGTATTACATGATATTCCCGTTTTCGATTTTAAAAATTTCAACATCTTTTAAAAATTCATCCTCAAATAAAAGGGTGTCAACGGATGTTATGATAGTTTGGGTTTCGCAGTTAATGGATTTCAGCAGGTAATTTTGTCTTATATCGTCAAGTTCTGCCAGTACATCATCAAGAAGTAAAACAGGGGTATTGCCTGTTTTTTCTGTTATGATATCAAGTTCGGAGAGTTTGAGTGCCAGTACAATAGTTCTCTGCTGCCCCTGTGATGCAAATTTTGTTGCTTCCTGTCCGTTTATATAAAAAACTAAATCGTCCCTGTGAGGTCCGACACAAACCTGACAACGGCGAATTTCTTCCTCTTTTCGCTCTGTGAGAGATTTGAGAAATTCACGTTGTATTTCTTCTGTTTCACAGATTACATCAGAGAGAAAATTGCATTCATATTTTATTGAAAGTTCTTCGCTTTCGCTGATTGTCCGGTGCTTTTTCTTTGCAAACCGCTCAATTTCTTTTAAGTATTTTTTTCTGATATAGATGATGTTGCTTCCGGTGACTGACAGTTGTTCATTGAATACTTCATATAATTCGTTGTTAAAAACTCCTGTTTTTGCATATTCTTTTAAGAAATTATTTTTCTGTATTCGTATTTTGTCGTATTTTGAAAGTCTTTCCTCGTAAGCGGGATAAATCTGTGAAATTGCCCTGTCTAGCCAGTCCCGTCTGTCCTGCGGTGTGCCTCTTAACAAAAGTAAATCCGTAGTGGAAAACAGTACGGTTTTCAATACCGATTTGAAATCTTTAACCGTTGATTTTGCACCGTTAACCTTTACCTCACGCTTCTTTTCGGTGTTATAACAAAAGGACAGTTCAATATCCGTATCGGCTTTTATTATTTCTGAATCTATTCTGAAACTTTCTTCGTTAAATTTTATAAGTTCGGTATTGTTTGATGTGCGGGGGGATTTTAGGGTTGATAGAAAGTAAATGCTTTCGAGTATATTAGTTTTCCCCTGAGCGTTTTTCCCGATAATTAATGCTTTTGATTTGTCAAAAATTAATTCGGAGTTTGCACAATTTCTGTAATTTTTCAGATTTAGGCGTTTAATTTTCATTAGTCTATTATACTCCAAAAATATGATTTTTCTTGAAATATAGACAAGGATTAAAAATTAGTGTATAATAATTCCATTGACAGTATTATGAATAAAAAGGGCTTTATATATGTTACCTGTAATTTCTGAAGAAGTTGCGACAACGGCATTTAATGAAATATTTGAAGATATGCCTGCGTGGCGTAAAAAAATGATACATTATATCAAGGATGAAAATCCTGAGATAAATACTGCAATTATAGAGGCGGCAAATAAAACAAATCTTGACCCGAAAGCGGTTGCTTTGGGAGCATATATGACATATTTGCTGATTGAACTTGCCGCAAAAGAAAACGATGCAATGATGAATTATACGGATTAGAATAAATAATGGTGGTTAAAGATTATGATTATTGAAGAATTATTGAAAGAATTAGTAGAGAGAAACGGCTCCGACTTGCACATATCAGCAAAGTTGCCTCCGGTTATTCGTGTTGATGGTAAATTGATAAGAACCGATCATCAGATTTTGTCGGCAGAAGAAGTTGAGGCTTTGTTATTCCCTATGTTGTCAAATGACCAAAGACGTCATTTGGAACAGGAATGGGAACTTGACTTTTCTTATGGTATTGAAGGTATAGGCCGTTTCAGGGTTAACTTCTATAAGGATAAAGGTAATTATGCGGCAGCTTTCCGTACGATTGCTACAAAAGCACCGGATTTGGAAGCATTAGGTATGCCTCCTATTGTTGTGCAAATGGCTGAACAACCCAGAGGTCTTATTCTGGTAACAGGACCTACCGGTTCAGGTAAATCAACAACTTTGGCTGCGATGATTGACTATATTAACAGATCAAGAGCTGAACACATTCTGACAATTGAGGACCCTGTCGAATTTGTTCACACTTCAAAATTGTCTATTATTCACCAACGTGAGTTGGGTATGGATACAAGGTCTTTTGCAAATGCTCTTAAATCGGCACTTCGTGAAGACCCTGATATTATTCTGGTAGGTGAAATGCGTGACCACGAAACAATCGCTCTGGCATTGACAGCAGCAGAAACAGGTCACTTGGTATTTGGTACACTTCACACCTCCTCAGCCGCTCAGACGGTTGACCGTATTATTGACGTATTCCCCGAAGGTCAGCAGCAACAGATTCGTGTTCAACTTGCGAACTCTTTGAAAGCGGTATTTTCACAAACTTTGTTGCCGAAAAAAGCTCCTGACGGTTCAAAGATGGGTCGTGTAATGGCACAGGAAATCATGGTTGTAACTCCTGCTATTGCGAACCTTATTCGCGAATCAAAAGCAGCACAAATATATTCAACCATTCAAACTTCATCAGGCTCAGGTATGCAGACTCTTGAAACTGCACTTGCCGAATTGTATAAGGCGGGTAAAGTTACTCTTGAAGATGCAATGGCTAAATCTTCAAAGCCGAATGAACTGAAACGTCTTATTCAGGGTTAATTACATATAAGGAGGTGCTAAATGGCATCAATTATAGATTCTTTTCAGGAAGCAATCAACGACAGACTGGCTTACGTAAAGATTATAGTATATGCTATACCGGTTTATATTTTGGTACAGTTGTATTATGCCGGAAATATGACGCAATTCATTTTCTGGGCTTCAGTTTTTGGGTTGCTGTATTTGGGACTTATGTCGCAGGGTATATGTAATGTCAGGATGAACCGGACGGATATTCTGACGTTTAACCCCTTAAAAATATTGATTTCTCTTTTTAAATCAGCGATTGTGCTTGTTCCGCAGGGGTTGGTGCTCGGCTTTATAGGACATTGGCTTGTGATGCTGCTTACATCAATTCCTATTGAAATCCCAAACTACGTTATTATTGTGACTTCCGTAGTATGGGTTATTATAGGTTCAATACTGCTGACTTCATTTTTATCTTTTGCAAAATATCAAAGGATACAGGAAGGTTATAATTTTAAGATAATTTGTGAATCATGTATTGATGTATTTATCAGTGCGTTGTTCTTCTTCCCTCAGTTGGCCGTAGTGGATTTAATCGTATTCGGACCTATCCACGTTCTGTTTAATCATTTTGGTATTCCTCAATCTAATTGGGGTTATGTAGCATTTTTAAGTATCGTTATCATTATTAACTTTTCAATGCTTACAAACTATTTTGCTCAATCGGCTTATGAGCAGATTAAAGGTAATAATGAGGACTATGACGACAATTATAACAAAATTGACGTTATTGATGATGCCGCAACAAGAATGAACGGTAAGTAATCAAAATATTTATGAAAAAACGACCGGTTATGCCAGTCGTTTTTTTTATTTATTCATTTCTCTTAATTTTTTCAGTTGGTCACGAATTTGTGCGGCACGCTCAAAGTCAAGAATTTTAGCCGCCTTGTGCATATCCTTTTCAAGTTTGTCGATAAGTTTGGGCAAATCTTTTTGTTCAATGCCCAAATCAACCATTTCCTCAGCAACAATATCTTCAAGGTCACGATAACTTGCGACAAGGGAAAGAAGATTGTTTTCTATCGGTTTTTTGATTGTTTGCGGAATAATACCGTATTTTTTGTTGTGTTCAATCTGAATTTTTCGGCGGCGTTCGGTTTCTTTTATCGCTCTGTCCATTGAATCCGTAATTTTATCTGCGTACATAATTACTTCTCCGCAGGAGTTTCTTGCTGCACGTCCTATTGTCTGAATAAGACTTGTGTCGGAACGCAGAAACCCTTCTTTATCCGCATCCATTATGGCTACAAGAGAAACTTCTGGAATATCAAGTCCCTCTCTTAACAGGTTTACCCCGATTAGGACATCAAATTCGCCAAGTCTTAAATCTCTCAGAATTTCCACACGTTCAATTGATTTTATTTCGCTGTGAAGGTATCTGACACGTATTCCTTCCTGAACGAAGAAGTCTGTCAAATCTTCCGCCATACGTTTTGTGAGGGTGGTTATCAAGATTCTTTCATCTTTGTCTGCACGTTTTTTTATTTCTGCTTTCAAATCTTCTATTTGAGTATCTATCGGGCGAACCGAAACTTTCGGATCTAACAGTCCTGTCGGGCGGATAATCTGCTCAACGATTTGTGAAGATGTTTCACGTTCAAATTCTGCTGGTGTTGCTGAGATGTATATTTTTTGTTTTACTTTACCGTAAAATTCCTCGTTTGTAAGCGGTCTGTTATCCTTTGCGCAGGGCAGTCTGAACCCGTAATCTACAAGAACTTTCTTCCTTGCCGCATCCCCGTGGCTCATCCCTTTTATCTGAGGCAGGGTAACATGAGATTCGTCGACTACCGTGAGAAAATCTTCGGGAAAATAATCCAAAAGGGTTGCCGGAGCGGAACCTACGGGGCGGCGTTCAATTATTCTGGAATAGTTTTCTATTCCCGTACAATAGCCCATTTCTTTTATCATTTCAATATCGTATTTAACCCTTTGTTCAAGGCGCTGGGCTTCAATAAGTTTGTTTTCATTATTCAGTTGAACAAGTCTTTCCTGAAGCTCTTGCCTTATTAAATTTATTGTGCCTTCAACATCGTCATCATCCGAAAGATAATGAACGGCAGGATAAATTACAACAGATTGCGGTGTTTCAAGAATTTCTCCGGAAACATTGTCAATTCTTACTATTTTTTCAACTTCATCCCCGAAGAAATAAAAACGGGTAACAGTCTTTTCATAGGCGGGCATAAGTTCAACTATATCTCCCCGAACTCTGAAAGTTGAATTTTTTAATTCCAAATCGTTTCTTTCGTATCGGACTTTAACAAAATATTTCAGTAAATCATCTCTGTTAATTTCATCACCGACGTTAATTTCCGTTGACCCTTTAAAATAATTTTCAGGCAGCCCCAAGCCGTAAATACAACTGACGGATGATATAACTATTACGTCATTTCTTTCGTAAAGGCTTCTTGTAGTGTTGTGGCGAAGTCTGTCAATTTCTTCGTTTATGGAAGATGATTTTTCTATATAGGTGTCGGTTCTCGGAATATAGGCTTCCGGCTGATAGTAGTCATAATAACTTATGAAATACTCCACCGCATTATCGGGGAAAAGTTCTTTAAATTCGTTATAAAGTTGTGCCGCAAGCGTTTTATTATGAGCAATAATCAGTGTCGGTTTTTGGATTTTTTCAATTACGTTTGCAATTGTAAAGGTTTTGCCTGAACCCGTAATACCCAGCAGTGTCTGGGTATCATAACCTTTTATCAGTCCCTCTGTCAATTGTTCTATTGCCTTTGGCTGATCTCCTGCGGGTTTATATTTAGAATTTATTTTAAATTTGCGGTATTCCATAATAATATTTTAGTACAAAATTCAATTAATTGTATTGTTGTAAATGTTGTAAAAATATGCTAGAATAACGAAAGTCACGGAGGTATTATATGGAAAAGGTTATACAAAGTTTTAAAAATTTATATAGCGGAGAACATGTTGCACGCAAACATTTTATGCTGCTGTTGTTGTTTTTACTTCCTGCATTAATGTCGGGTGTGGCTGGTTTTGCCGATAAAGGTGTTCCCGAAAAAGTGCTTATTGTTATCGGACTTATAGCTTTGCTATTGGCTATATTATCAATTGTTCCGATGTTTTGGCTATTGGGTTATTCGGTAAATTTTGTAGAAGACAGATTGATGAAGAAAATTGGTATTCCGCAGATTTCGTTCACAACGCTCATTGACGGATTTAAAGTTTTTCCGTTTATATTGGTTTGGTGTATCTATATTATGATTGTTTTCTTTGGTGTATTTGCAATTCCGTTTGTTCCGATGTTTTCGGATATGACGAGTAAATCAAGTCCTGATGTATCAACTATTATTATGTTCATAGGCGGATTATTGCTGGCTATGCTTGTATGTATCGCATTTTCCGTTCTTGTTTTGCCATTTTACAATTATGTATTTATAGAATACGTAAAATACGGTAACAGACCCGAATTATACAACCCGTTGTATTTGGGAAGATTTATGAAGATAGCATTTAAAGATACTCTTATCGTCTTTGGTAAATTTTGGCTTGTTGCCATTGTTGCAAGTTTCCCGATAGGTATTTTGAATATGTTTGTTATGATGATAGCTATGACGGTATTTATGGGGTCTGCTATGGTTACTCCGGGAGCATTGGACTCTAACAGCGATGCGTTTTTATATAACCCTGTTGCAATGTTTATAGTAATCATATTATCGGCTATGGTAGGCTTGCTTCAGATGTATGTGAATACTATAATTGCAAATGCTGCAACAGAAAACTATATCGGGGTTTATAACGAAAAAATCGCACCCCTTGATGAAACTCAGGAAGTTAAGGCTGAGGATGATTTTAATACCCTGTAAAAAGGACAATATATACTAAAAAGGACTTCCTTACGGAAGTCCTTTTTTTAGTGATTTGATAAAACAATTATATTTTTAACAAGTTCTTTAAGTTGGAACGGGGTAATATCTTTTCCTTTTATTCTTATTTTATCAAGGTATGAACTAATCATTTTTTCCTGACGCTGGATGGAAAATTCGCTCCAATACGGTGTTTTTCTGATTTTATCAATTACCTGAGTTTCAACATCTTCAAATTCGTATCTTTCTGTTTCAGGTTCAGAGGATGAAAGGATATTTTCTGCCGGTTCAATAATCTCAACTTTTTCCGGTTCAATTTCTGTCTCTGTTTCCTGAGTTTTATTTATCGGAGATGTAACTGTTTTTCTTTCAAATATATTTCTTTTTTCAAGTTTTTCTTTAAATCTTTCTGCCAGACCCATTTTTTACTCCTGCGATTATTGTTGTAATATGTTTTCAAACTTATCAACGAGATTTTGCTTATACATATTATCGGAAATGTACTGAGCCAAATCTCTGTAACTTTGTGCCAGATTTGAATTGCTGTTTATGGTACTTACCGGAACTCCTTTGTTTATTGCAGACATTATTGCAAAGTAGTTATTCGGAATTTTCCAGTATATTTTTTTAGACAAAACTCTTTCAACATCGGTTTCTTTAATTTCGTCATTTTCCATATAACGGTTTATTATAATTTGAGTTTTATCCTTGTCATAACCGAGTTTCCCAAACAATTCCAGACATCTTTGTGAATTGCGGAGTGCCGGTAAATTTGCTGCGGTAACAAGGAATATTATATCGGAATTGTCCAGCGCCGCAATATTTTTTCCGTCAAAACTTGATTCCGCATCAACTATAATATATGAAAATGTATCTTTCAGAATATTAAACAATTTTGAAATCTGTTTTGGCTGAATATTATCTGCCTGTTTGAAATAAGGCGGGTCAGCCAAAATATACAAACTTGTATTTTTGTATTTTTCAAGGGTGCTTAATAAAAATGTTTCGTTGATTTTGTCTATGTTTTCCAGCATATAGGAAATGTTAAACGACGGTTTTAAGTCCAAAAAAGTCGTAATATCACCCATTTGGAAATTCATATCAATAAGGGCGACTTTTTCTTTCGTAATTGTTGCCAGTTCTAATGCTAAATTACTTGCTAACGAAGTTTTACCCATACCGCCTTTATTTGAGAATACGGAAATAATTTTGCATTTATTATTCCTTTTAGGTTTGTCCAAATCGGTAATTATTTTATTTACGGCTTCTAATATTTCGTTTTTAATTATAGGAATAGGTATAAATTCTTTTGCTCCGGCTCTCATAATGCGTATAATCAAATCTATTGTCGGATTATCTGACAGGGCAAGAATCTTGCAGGTTTTACATTCTGCTGCAACTTTTTGGATAAGGTTGATTTTTTCATCTTCGCCTGCTGACAAGTCAACAATGAATAGTGCCTGTGATTGAGTTTCGGAAAGAATGTCCGAGATTTTTTCAAAATTATGCTGATTATCGGTAATCTCTAGATTTTCAAATTCGCTGAGATAGAGTTTTATGACCTCAGATGTTGAATATTCGTCAGATAAAATCAAAGCAGGAATTTTTTGCATTACACATACCCTTTACTGAAAGTATTATAACATGTTATCGGGATATATGCAATTTACAAAAATAAAAAGCCCGATACAGGCGGATTTTGTTACCTGCTCAACTCGCAGGTGGGTGAACGCCCTGACTAATCCGTTTCCCGCTGGCGATATAAAATCGGCGGGTATACTTCAATGCCATGGAGCTAATTCTCCCTATTTATGTAAATGTAGGAACAAAATTAGCACCTGTACGAGCTGATTACATTATATCATAATATTATTTATGTATCATATAAAATAATAAAAACCCGATATCTTATGACATCGGGGAATAAAATTTGTAGGGGAAAAATTAAATTGGAGTTATTAAATAAAATAGTTAGAAAAATCTTTACGCTATATGCAGCATCTGTTTGTTGTATGCCGCAATAAAGTTCATTTGTTCAAAAAGCAAATCCGATTTATCTACAAAGTCGTCCTTTTTTTCGGCTGTCGTTGTAACCTGATCTTTGTACATATCATGTAATTTTTCATCCAGTTTTTTCAGATTTGCTATTGCCATAATCTTAAATCTCTCTCTTATTTATTGCTCTTGTATATATAAAGTATATACTCATATCTTTATTTCAAATGTTGAAATTTTTGTTACATTTCGTAATATTCCAAATGAATATTCATGTATCGGGCAAATTTTGTGCGTATCATGTTTTTATATACTTGTAGGGAAAAATAGGAAGTTTTTCATGTCACAACAATCAATAAATGTGAACATACCAAGTATTCAAAATCAAAAGCCTGTTAATTTTCAGCAGAATGTTCCGGCTATGCAGGGCATAGATTCAGAACGTGTCAGACAAACTGCTGATAATAACTACATTACTAACAGAGCAAAAGCTTCCAAAGATACAAATCCCGTTGCATTAGTCGGCTTAGGTGCCGTTTTGTGGTACGGAATCGGTCAATTAATGGAAAAAATTAATCCGTTATTCGGCGGGAAATATGAAAAATCGTTAGGCGGAAAAATCGGTGCTTTCGGGGATAAAATTTCTGATACTTGGCTTGGCAAAAAGATAGGAAAACTTCTTGACGGTTCAGGTAAAAGACTTGATAAACTTGAAAAGAAAAGCAGAATTGTATATTCTCTGAGACATCATTCAACCTCTCCCGAGTGGGCGTTTGCAAAAATGCCGGGTAAAGGTCTTGAGGGCTTTTTGGCTGCCGATGCCGAACAAATAGTTGAAAATTTTGTAAAACCGATAGAAGGAAAAGTTGAACGACTCGGTTTTGCTATAGATAAAAAAGAAGTTGCAAGATTTTCCGACAGCATAAAGAGTCTTACTCCTGAGGCTCAAAAACTCGCAATACAGAGAAAAGAACTTGAACTTCTCGGACTTAATGAAAAAGCCATTGATTCAATATACAAACGCGGCGGTTTTGCGGAACTGCAAAAAACTGCGAAATCATTAAAAGTTAAGGCGCTTGATTATGCAAGTGTAAAAGAATTTGATGAATTAATCAAATCTGAAAAATTTATAGATAATCCGGCACGAACAATTAAACGTTTTGAGAAAGTTGCAAAAGCACATCCTGACTGGAAGATTCCTATCTGGAAAAGTTTAGGCGGAGCAAGTGCAAATCCTGTTATGAAATTCTTGCATAAAGTTCGTGCTCATTTATTCGGCAGAGAACCGAGTTTCAGCGAATATTATAACAAGTATTTAATTGCAACCGGTCAAGGTGCAAAATCTCGTCTGGGTAAAGCACTGACTAAATCTGTCGGCTGGATATTTGAAGGCGGTACAAACAGATTTGCGGGTGGTAAACTTGCAGTTGCAATGCAGGCAGGTATCTTTGCAGATATGTTATTGCATACTTATCATGCTCCAAAAGGTGAAAAGGTTAAAACACTTGCAGAACGTCTGGTTAACGACTTCTCATATTTTGTTGCATTAACTTTGGGTATTATGGGTATGCACAAAGTCGGCGGCTTCAAGTATGCGGGTTTGCGTTCAGAAGCAGCGGTTAAGGCTTATGATAAGGCTCGTATTGAATTTAATAAAAAAGTAGATGCAGGCTTCTTTAAATCAAAAGTTGAATACAAAGCTGCAAAGAAAAAATTAAACGCTTTGCTTGGTAAGAAAAATATAAAAAATCCGATAACAAAACTTCTTCAAAAAATCGGTTCATTCATAAATATCGGTAACCAGAGGGTTCATTCGTACAAATCAAATGCAAAATACAATATGAACTGGCTCAGAAAAATTGCAAACGGCAACATAATCGGTGTTCCGATGAGAATACTTATACCGCTTGCGGTTGTAACTCCGATTATTGTTAACTTCACAACAAAAACTGCTCACAAAATCTTTGGTCGTCCGACACATTCAGTTTTGGATGAAGATGAAGAAGAAAAAGAACAAAATACCACAACTCAGCAAACACCCGCACAGCAGGCTGCAATAGCACAGGCTGTTGCTCAGGCACAACAGCAGGCGGTAAATACTTCAAACAGACCGTCTAATATGGGGCGTCAGCCTCAGTATAAAAATCCGAACGAATATCAAAGCGATACAAACCTGATAAAGCAAACATTAGCAAATAAACCCGCATTTACGGGTGCAGAACAGGCAACACAGGTTCCTCAGCCGAATGTTCAGCCTGTCAGAACCGCTCAATCTCATCCGACAATTGCGGAATATCAGCAATATCCGAATACAAACTATGTAAAACAAACCCTGAACGGACAGTATCCGCCAAAAGACGGCAGATATATACCGTCCCCTGATACTGTTTTTGATAAAAACGGAAATATAATAAATAACAATACAACAGTAATTAATTCAAACGGTGACCAGACTAAAAAAGAACTTGAACCGGTCAGAACTTATATCCCCTCTCCTGAATGTAAAGTGACCGATAATACAGATATGACGGCGGCAGAAAAGGCACTTGCGGATGCCGATAATGCCGAAAAATTTATCAATGACACCTTATCACAAATTAAGTAGGGGGTAAATATTACTTAAATCTCTCTGCGGCCTTCGATGGCTTTTGCTATTGTCATTTCGTCAGCATATTCCAAATCTGCACCGACAGGAAGTCCGAATGCGATACGGCTGACTTTTATACCGAACGGTTTTATAAGTTTTGTCAGATAAAGACTTGTGGCTTCCCCCTCAACTGACGGGCTTAATGCAAGAATAACCTCTTTGACTTCATCATCGGTTAAGCGGTTTAAAAGTTCTTTTATTCTTATGTCCTCAGCACCTATACCGTCAATGGGAGAAATCAACCCCTGCAAAACGTGGTAAAGCCCTTTAAATTCGTTTGTCTTTTCTATTGCAATAAGGTCTTTTGTTTCAGAAACCACACAAATTACCGAACGGTCACGACTTGCGGATGAACAAATTTCGCATGGACTTGTTGCAGACAGATTGAAACAAACTTCGCATGTGTGAGTATTTTGTTTAGCATCTAATATTGCCTTTGCAAAGTTTTCAACATCTGCCGAAGGCATTCTCAATAAATGGAATGCCATACGCTGAGCAGATTTAGGCCCGACAGACGGGAATTTTTGAAACTGCTCTATAAGTGTTGCAACAGATTTTGGGTATATCATTAGAAATTAAGCCCCGGAATGCTTATTCCGCCTGTGATTTGTTTCATTTTAGCCTGCATTTCAACTGATGCTTTTTCGTTTGCCTGCGAAATAGCCGATGAAATTAAATCTTCAAGCATTTCAATAGTTTCGGAATCAACCGAAGAAGGATTTTCTGCATTGATAGCTTCGGGTGAAATTTTGATAGACTTAAATTTGCCCTGTCCGTCGCATGTTACTTTTACGTAACCGCCTGCAGATTCTCCTGTTATTTCTAATGCTGATAATTCTTTTTGTGCATTTTCAGCTCTTTTTTGTGCGTTTTGAACCTGTTTCATAATGTTCATTAAGTTCATACCCATAGTTCTTTCTCCTTAGTCTGTAAAATTCTTTTCTAATCCTGTGTTTTATTATACAATAAAAATATGGATAAGAAAACATATTTATCTGAATCTGTAAAGAACGGTCGTATTATGCGCTGGTCAAAAATGCCTTTAAGGGTATATATTGCACCTATGCGGTTTTATTCAAAACCCGGTCAGGATGCCAAATACAGAGGAATGGTAAAGCGGGCATTGGACGAATGGAGTAAAGTCACTCACGGCAAAGTTTCGTTTACCGTAACCGATTCTTATGATACTTCGCATATAAGCGTGGAATGGCAGAGAGTTGACCGTCAGGCGTTGGGGTATTGCTCAACCCATTACGGCAAGAACAATTCATTTTTGATGATGGAGGTTTTAATAGGATTGACGGAGGGACTTGTTCATGCCGAATATATGGATGAGGGAGAAGTTTATCACACAATTTTGCACGAAATAGGTCATGCGCTGGGTTTGGGACATAGCCCGTTCAAAAAAGATATTATGTTCACCCCTCACCAGAAAGGGGTTATGAGTGTCGGACCAAACGACCGTCTTACTATAAACTGGCTATATACTTTTCAGGACGGACAGACGGTTAGTCAGATAGCCTCAAAATACGGTATAAGCGGAGTTAAGGATATTGATGAAATTGTTGCAAGAATTATTTTAAAACAGACCAAAACCGAATTTGAAAAAGTTAAGGATAATGTAAAAACCGAACCTGAACGAAATCTTTTGGATGAAAACGAAAGTATCGGGAATTTGCGCAAATATCACATGGCATTACAGAATATAAAAATTCCGAACGATTTAAAAGAACAAATACGTAAACAACACAGAGATATGAATTATTAAAAAAGGTACACCCCGTAATAAACCTTAATTTATCCCATAGGTCGCCTGTTTTGGAATATTGTTCCATTCATACTCATTGGGTTATTACTCTTTTGATTTCCCATGAGCGTAGACCGGGATAAGTTACTGTTAAGAGCCTGTTCTTCTTTGCTTATTAAATTTTTAAAACCCTGAACCGCATTTTGAACTCTGCTTTTTATGTTGTCAACAGCCCTTCTTTGATCCGCCTCTGTCCGTGCAGATGTAAATTCTGAAAGATTAATGCTTTTGGCGGCATAACTGTGGTGTTCTTCTGCAAAAATTGAAGTGTTAAAGCCTTTTGATGATAATGCGCTTAAATTATCAACAGAAATTCCTATATATTTGCTGTGTTCATTGAGCAGCTGCTGGACTTCCTCGTTCGAAGTATCAGAACTTGTTTGTTCAGTTTTGGGTTCATTATTCTTCGGCTTTAATTCGTTATCTTTTGGCTTTATTACAACTTTTTTCGATGGATTAAACGATATACCCATGCAAAGCTCTCCAAATATTTATACTCTGCATATATAAAGTTTTTATCCTTTTCGGATATTCACAGTTTAATAATTTCGTAAAGAAAATTTACATAGTTTATCAAAATTGCCCCGATTTGTTTTTTGTGTATAATATGTTTGGTAGATTAATTTGTTATATAAGGGATATTAGTAGGAAATATTAAATATGACAGTACAAGATTGGTTTGAAAAGCGTAAAGAGGCTCAGATACAACGCAGAGCCCTTGAAGCGAGAGTAGAGATAGAAGCAAACCCCGACCTCTGGACAAAATGTGTTCATTGTGATGCTCAGTTGCTAAAAAAAGATATTGAAGATAATCAGATGGTTTGCCCCGTATGTGATTATCATTTCAGAATAGGTGCGAGAACAAGAATCTCCCAACTTTTTGATGAGGGTTCTTTCGAAGAAATGTTCTCTGAAATTAAGCCGACAGATCCGCTTGATTTTACGGATACGGAATCTTATAAAGACCGTTTGGCAAGTGCTCAGGAAAAAACAGGACTTGATGATGCCGTTGTGACAGGTATTGCTACAATTGAAGGGCACAGAGTTGCAACTGCGGTCATGGATTTTGATTTTATGGGCGGTTCAATGGGAAGTGTAGTCGGTGAAAAAGTTACAAGAATTATTGAAAAAGCAATTGAAATGCGTTTGCCCGTACTTGCAATAACATCATCAGGCGGTGCCAGAATGCAGGAATCAGCTCTGAGTCTTATGCAGATGGCAAAAACATCCTGTGCATGTGCAAGATTAGACGAAGCAGGTTTGTTATACATAAACCTCATTACAGACCCGACATTTGGCGGTGTTACCGCAAGTTTCGGTACCTTGGGCGATATTATTGTCGCAGAACAGGGGGCAAGAGTCGGTTTTGCAGGCAGACGTGTTATTGAACAGACTATCAGACAGAAATTGCCATCAGACTTTCAGACAGCCGAATATCTGATGAAGTATGGACAGGTGGATGTGGTTTCTTCAAGAAAAAATCTGAGAGATACCCTCGCAAACATCCTGTCTATGCACGAATAAGGAGTAAATAGCAATGGCAACAGTTTTAGATTTTGAAAAACCTATAATAGAAATTCAGGAAAAAATTGAGGAACTAAAAAAAATGAGTTTGGAGTCCGGCATGGATTTGAATAAAGATATTGAAATATTGGAACAGGAAGCGGAAGATTACAAAAGAGAATTGTTCTCTAACCTTGATCCGACACAGAAAATGCAGATAGCAAGACATCCCGAGCGTCCTAATTTTATGGATTATGTTAATAATATCTGCACCGATTTTGTGGAAATGCACGGTGACAGAGTCGGAACGGATGACAGAGCCATAATGGGCGGTTTGGCAAAAATTGACGGCAGACCTGTTATGATTATCGGTACAATGAAGGGTAAATCAACCAAAGAAAATCTTGAATACAACTTTGGTATGCCGCAGCCGGAGGGTTACCGCAAAGCGTTGAGATTATTTAAGCATGCTGATAAATTCAATATCCCGATAGTTACAATCATTGATACTCCCGGTGCTTATCCCGGAATAAGTGCGGAAGAACACGGTCAGGGCTCTGCTATTGCAATGAATTTACGTGAAATGCAAAAACTCGGTGTTCCTGTTATTGCAATTATCTCAGGTGAAGGATGTTCCGGAGGGGCTCTTGGTTTGGCTGTTGCAAACAGAGTTTATATGCTTGAACATGCTTATTATACAGTTATTTCACCGGAAGGTTGTGCATCAATTCTCTGGCGTGATGCTTCCAAAAACCTCGAGGCTGCTACTGCTCTCAAAATTACCGCTCCGCATTTGCTTGAATTTGGTGTAATTGACGGTGCGATTAAAGAACCGACAAGAGGGGCTCATACTGATTACGAATTTATGGCACAGGAAATTAAAAAGACAATTTTGCAGGGCTTGTCAGAATTAGACGGTATGTCAAGGGAAGATTTGAGAAATCAGCGTTATGACAAATTCCGTAAAATGGGCAGATTTCTTGAGTAATTAATTTGGAAATTTGAAAGTGGAAAATTTTTATTACGAATTAAGGCTTAAAATTAATCCTGAAATAGAGGATTTGATAGCTGACGTATTTTTTGAAAATTTTGACTGTGACGGTATAGTTATGGCGGAAGAATCTTATAAAGATTTGGAAATGATAGCCACAACAGAAGGCACATTAAGAATTTTTTTGCATAATGAATACCTCAATTCTTTTGAAGATTTAAAGTATGATATTGAAAATATTTTGGATATTACAAGAGAAGAATTTTTATCAAGAGGGTTAAGTGAAGCTGATTTGGGCTCATGGGAATTTATTTTGGAAGAAAAAAGAATAGAGGACTGGTCTAAAAAATGGAAAGAACAATGGACGGTCACTCACGTAACGGATAAAATCGCCGTTGTTCCTGACTGGATAGATTATGTTCCAAATGATGATGAAATAACAATAAAGCTTGAACCGGGATGCGCTTTTGGAACGGGAACTCACCAGACAACCCAGCTTTGTATGAAGGCGCTGGAAAAATATATGAAACAAGGTGACAGGGTTGCGGATATCGGTATGGGTTCAGGAATATTGTCAATACTTGCAAAAAAACTCGGTGCATCTTATGTTTACGGGTGTGATACAGATGAGACGGTTATTGATGTTGCAAAAGAAAATGCCGTAAAAAACAGTGTTAAGTGCGAATTTGAACTTGGCTCGGCTGATAAAATCAGTGACAAATTTGATTTTGTTGTTGCAAATATCCTGCACTTTGTTCTAGCGGAAATTATGCCTGACCTGAAAAATATTATGAAAACAGGTGCATTGATGTCATTGAGCGGAATTTTGGATGAAAAACGTGATATGGTCATAGATGCCTATGAAAAGGCGGGCTTAGAACTTGTAGAGGAAATCAAACAGGATCAGTGGACTTCGTTTGTGGTGAAAAGAGGAGATTAAAATGTCAAAAACAGCAATAATAATACCTGCGAGATACGGTTCATCAAGGCTAGAGGGAAAACCATTAATGGTAGCGGCAGGGAAACCCGTAATTCAGTGGGTTTATGAAAAAGCACAGCAGGCAAAACTTGCTGATGTTGTTATTGTTGCAACTGATGATGAGAGAATTTTTAACTGTGTAAAATCATTCGGCGGAGAAGTTGAAATGACATCAACAGAACATAAATGTGGTTCTGACAGAATTATGGAGGTTGTTTCACGCCATCCTGAAATTTCTTATATTTGTAATCTTCAGGGAGATGAACCATTAATTGAGCCGGCAAGTATAGATGCGGTTATAAAACATGTTCAAACCGATGAAAAGGCGGATATTTCAACTCTCATCCGTGAAATTACACCCTCAGAGGCGGAAAATCCTAATCTTGTCAAGTGTGTGATTGATAAAAACGGGTTTGCACTCTATTTTTCACGTTCAAAAATTCCGTATGAGAGAAATGAGGGTATAGCGACATTTTTCGGTCATATCGGTATATACGGGTATAAAAGGGCGGCATTAGAAGCCATGACAACACTGAGCCAAACTCCTTTGGAAAAAACGGAGAGTCTGGAACAGCTGCGAGCGCTTGAAAACGGCATGAAGATTAAGACCTCTGTGGTTGATTTTGTTCCTGTCGGAATTGATACAAAAGACGATTTGGAAAAATTCAGAAAAATTGTAGAGGCTAAATTGGTGTAAAAAGCCTTAAAATGCACGATTTATATGAGTTTGCCAGTAAAAAATATATTTACCCTAACCACTTGCAATTTTTTGTAACTTAGTGTAACATAATGTTATAAATCTAAAGAAAAATATATAAAAATTAATATTTTTCATCGTAAGTTTATTATGTAAGTTAATGAAAGTAAGTAAGGAAAAGACTATGACAGAAAACATGGAAATGCCAAACGAAACTGAGGATCGTCAAAGAATTCTGTTAGCAGATGATGAAGCAAGTATCAGAAGAATTCTTGAAACCCGTTTGAAGATGGCAGGTTATGATGTATATACAGCGCAGGACGGAGAAGAAGCCGTTACTGCTTTTAATAAATATAATCCTGACTTAGTAGTTTTGGATGTTATGATGCCGAAGATGGATGGTTATGGTGTAACAAGAGAAATCAGACGTTCATCAGATGTTCCGATTATCATATTAACGGCATTGGGCGATGTATCCGAAAGAATTACCGGTCTGGAACTTGGTGCTGATGATTATGTAATTAAACCTTTCAGTCCGAAAGAACTTGAAGCACGAGTTAAGGCTGTTTTAAGACGTACAAATAACAGAGAAATGGTTACGCCGTCAGGGAAAGTTACCAAAAATGTTATTACAACAGGTAATATCAAAATTGATACGGCAAGGCGTCAGGTTTACAGAAAGAACGAAAGAATCCGTTTGACGGGTATGGAATTCAGTCTGCTTGAACTTCTTGTTAATAATTCCGGACAGGCATTTTCCAGAAATGAAATATTGCAGCACGTATGGGCATATCCGCCGGATCACAGAATTGATACACGTGTTGTTGACGTACATATTTCAAGATTACGTTCAAAACTTGAAACAGACCCTGCAAATCCGGAGTTAATCCTTACGGCTCGCGGAATTGGGTATATGTTCCAGAGAATTAATTAGTGACAAATATTTAAAATATTGAAAAAGATCTTTCGTAATGAGAGGTCTTTTTTTATAACGGTTACTTGATTTTAGATATTTATTTGATAGAATAAAAGCATACAGAGTATGGCGGGTATCGTCAAGTGGTCAAGACCTCGGATTGTGGTTCCGATATGCGTGGGTTCGAATCCCACTACCCGCCCCATTTACAATAAAAATTACAAGAAGAGTTACAAAAAAAGTTATAACTCTTCTATTTTTTTATTATAATCGAAATTATTATGGAGGTATCTATGAGTATTGATTGTTTTTCGCAAGAAGTCTGCAATAAGTTAGAACATTATGTATATCGTTTAATTGATCCAAGAACTGGACAAACTTTTTATGTCGGACAAGGTGTAGGTAATAGAGTTTTTGCACATATAAAAGATGAATTAAAATTTAGCAAAGATCAAGATATCCTTTCAGAAAAAATTGATCAAATTAGAAGTATAAGAAATTCAGGTCTTGAGGTTATTCATATAATACAAAGACATGGTTTGACTAAAAAAGAGGCAGATGAAGTAGAAGCCGCATTGATTGATGCATATCCAGGACTAACAAATATTCAAGTAGGGTATCATTCTTATGAACGTGGTGTTGCAAATGCGGAAACAATTCAAAATATTTATTCTTTGGATACTTACAAAGAACGTGATGATTTGAAATATATGATTATTAAAACATCTTGGGATAGAGTTAATATTTGTGCTGGAAGTATTTATGAAGCAACAAGATATTCGTGGGTCGTTAACCCCAAAAGAGTAAACAAAATTCCTTATGTATTAGGTGTTATATCTGGTGTCGTACGTGGGGTGTATGAAGTTGACCATTGGGAACTTTCTGATAATGGTATAAGGTATGAATTCCATGGAAAAGATGCACCAAATGATATTAAAAATTATTTTATAAATAAGCGAATACCACCTTGCTACACTAAAAAAGGAAGAAGTAATCCTGTTTGCTATCATGATTAAATAAAGTTAGAAAGAATACGTTTATGATAGAAGAATTTAAAGATTACAAAAGATAC
>CAMHMW010000004.1 GCA_946186335.1 uncultured Candidatus Melainabacteria bacterium | reverse complement strand
TCTGAATAAAAAAATTGCTAAATTGATAAAAAATATGAAGAATTTTATCTTGCTTTTGAATATTATTTATAGTAAAATTTTCTTGTAGGAATTAAGTTGGGGTAGATACGAATGCTAGTTTCATCCATCGGATATTTTAATCAGCAAAACGCATCGTTAAGGGATTATTCCACAAAAAATCAAATAGCAAAATCTAATATGCAGGCGGGATTTGGGCATGTGAACGAAGTTAATGTTCAGCAGGATAAAAATATTTTTTCCCGTATAACACAAAGTATTATGTCACTGTTCTCAGACAACAAATCGGAACAAAGTTCAAAAAAAGTTTCTTATATTGCTTAGTTTGTTTTTAAATGTTTTACAAGAACCGAACATACTGCCGGAATTGCAGAAAGAGTTACCAGCACCGGAACTATGCTTGTTGCCTGTGCGATGTAACCTATAATTGACATTGCAATTGCAACGATTCCCCATGAAAAACCGTTTATAAATCCGCCGATAATACTTTTATATTGCGGCAAGACTTTTTGCGCCATACTCATTGTAATTGGGGTGGCAAACATTGTGACAAAACCCATAAGTGCATAAATTATAAAAGATAATGCAGGATGAGTTTTGTATGTAAGCATAAAGGCTATCATCATCGGGAAAGTTAAAATCATTGAAATATAAAACACATTTGCCGTTCCGATTTTTTTCTCAAATTTCGGACTTAACAGGGAACTGATTCCTCCTAAAAATATAAAACAGAAAAGGGCAAGTCCGATTTGAAATTTTGAATAGTTCATAGACTTCCATAAAAACGGTAAAAGTATTGAACAGGATGTCTGAATTAGTGATTTTAACATTGCAATAATGTTTAAAATATTCAGTTGACGGTTGCCAAGAATATCTTTAATCGCCTGAGAGAAATTTATTTTCGGTTTTTCATTTTTTTCAAAACTCATTTTGGGAACCATTTTGAACATCAACAAAGCACAAAAAATACCGAGCAAAGATAAAAACGGCATCCTGTTAAGTCCAAAATATTGCGCTATGGTTGAAGATAGTAATGGTCCTACCGAAAATCCCAAAGTTCCGCAGGCGATAAAAATACCCATATTGCGTACGGTATCTGAGGTTGAAAATTTTGAAATAAGCCCTAATGACTGCGGATGAAACAGACTTGATCCTAGACTTCCGAAAATTATGCACAAAATCATTAACGCAATATTATTAACTGCCGGTGCGCAGGATATAAAAACCGTAGTACAAATCAGCCCCCAAAATATTAGCGCGCGTTTTTTCATACTGTCTGCAAAAAATCCGAAAAACGGCTGCAAAAGTGATGAAAAAATATGTGAGCAGCTCAAAATTATTGTTGCAATAGGCATGGAAATCTTTACCTGTTCCGCAATAAACGGCATAATAGGGTTTAAAAAACCCGTATAAATATCATTTACAAAGTGTCCCGTACAAAACCAAATCTGGGGTTTGCGTTCGTCATTCCTGTATATCATAATATAATTTTTGCACCAAATAATTTTCACCGCAATACATTATTGTAAAATTTTGGTAATATATAAGCAATTTTAAATTTTATGAGATTTAATTAAGTCGTAAAGGAAAACCGAATAATGAACTTGGTGAATATTTATAAAGGTGAAACATTACCCGACGGCAGGACTGAAATTATCTCAGGTTCTGTTTCTCAGCCTATGAGGGTGTTGGTTCCGACAGAAAAAGCCGATGATTATGTTCAAAGACTTAAAGCCAAAGGTTCAGCAAATTTTACTGTCGGCAATACGGTAAAAGACGGAAAATTTGTTGAAATATATTTTCATCAAAATCAGCCAAAAGCTCAAAAGTATTCTGTTCCGACAGAAAAAGCGGATGAATTTATTTCGCAACAGAAAAAATATGCAAAAACAAATCTCGGCATAATGTTAACTTCATCAGCAGGATTAACGGCTCTTGGTACATGGGGGCTTTCAAAATGGTTAACAATGAAAAATAAATGGATAAAATATCCGCTTGTAGGAATTGGCGGACTTGTTGCTCTTGCAGCATCATTTATGGTTAGTATGAGTTTAATGGTACCGGTTTTACATAAGCAGGAAAAAGATATGATGAAAAAATATGATGCACAAAGATTACAGTAGCAAAAATATAATTTTTCTGATTTAATAAAATCAACGGAGGTCTCTTTATGAAAGTGAATTTTCACACAACAAATTATAATACCGGAGTTGCATTCGGTCAGATTAATGCTCGCAGAATAGGCGGGGAAATTTTTGACAGTGCGGGTCACAAAATGAAAGAAATTACTGCGGATACAAATTTAAGAACCTTGATGGGCAGATCTTTTCGTGAAGATTTTGGATTCCCTGCAAGAATGACGCACAAACAAACAGAAATTAACAGAATTAACAGAGAGCATTATATTGATTATATTATCGGCGAGGACTCCGAATCCGATGTGGCAGATTTTATTGAAAGATTAACTTATTAAAAAAGTATAGGGGAAAAAGAGACGGCGGGAATTTGTTTAACAAATTCCCGCCGTTCTTTAATTTATTTTGGACAAATATTAAATTTATCCTTATTCTTTCACATATTCAGCATCAATTACATCGTCGTCATTGTTATTGTTTGATGATGATGCATTTTCGGAATTAGCACTTTGGGCAGTGTCACCTTCTTTTTGAACTGCTTCATAGGCTTTTTGAGAAATAGCAAACATTGTCTGCTGTAAATCTTCAGATAATTTTTTAAGTTCATCCGTTGATTTGTTTTCATCAATAGCCTTTTGTAATGCGGCTTTTTGTTCTTCCAGTTTGGATTTGTCGGCAGCATCAATTTTACCGTCAAAGTCTTTCAGAACTCTTTCTGCTGATAAAATCATACTTGAAGCATTGTTTTTAATTTCGGCTTCTTCTTTTTTCTTTTTATCTTCAGCAGCGTTTGCTTCCGCTTCTTTAACCATTTTGTCAATATCTTCTTCCGAGAGGTTAGAAGAATTTGTGATGGTAATTTTTTGTTCTTTGTTGGTTGCTTTATCCTTTGCAGAAACGTTTACGATACCGTTTGCGTCAATATCAAAAGTAACTTCAATTTGCGGAATACCACGCATAGCAGGTGCAATACCATCTAATTTGAACATACCTAATGATTTGTTATCTCTTGCCATTGGTCTTTCACCTTGAAGAACCTGAATATCAACTGCCGTCTGGTTATTTTCCGCAGTTGAGAATACCTGTGATTTAGAAACAGGTATTGTTGTGTTACGGGGAACAAGAGGTGTCATAACGCCGCCTAATGTTTCAATACCCAAAGTCAACGGAGTAACGTCTAACAATACGATGTCTTTAACTTCACCTGCCAAAACACCTGCCTGAATAGCCGCACCTACTGCAACAACTTCATCAGGGTTAACGGATTGGTTAGGTTCTTTTCCTGTGTATTCTTTAACAAGTTTTTGAACTGCCGGAATACGTGATGAACCGCCGACCAATACAACTTCATTGATGTCTGATTTTGAAATGCCCGCATCTGAAATTGCCTGTTCAACCGGTTTTTTGCATCTTTCCAACAAATCAAAAGAAAGTTCTTCAAATTTTGCTCTTGTTAAGTTGAGGTCTAAGTGTTTCGGACCGTTAGCATCAGCAGTGATGAACGGTAAGTTGATATTTGTTTCAAATACTGATGACAACTCGCATTTTGCTTTTTCAGCAGCCTCTTTAACACGCTGCATAGCCTGTTTATCAGAAGTTAAATCAATACCTTCCTGTTTTTTAAATTCTTCGCAAATCCAGTCCATAACTTTCTGGTCAAAATCATCACCGCCCAAGTGTGTATCACCTGAGGTTGACAATACTTCGTGAACACCGTCACCGATTTCAAGAACTGATACATCAAAAGTACCGCCGCCTAAGTCAAATACCAAAACTTTTTCGCTCTTATCTTTTTCAAGACCGTAAGCCAAAGCGGCTGCCGTCGGTTCGTTTACGATACGTAATACATCAAGACCTGCAATTTTACCTGCATCTTTTGTTGCCTGACGTTGTGCATCGTTAAAATATGCCGGAACAGTGATAACTGCTGATGTAACTTTTTCTCCCAAATAGTTGGAAGCATCATCTGCTAATTTTCTTAAAATCATTGATGAAATTTCTTGTGGGGTGTAATCCTTTCCGTCAATGTTTACTTTGTAATTTTCGCCCATGTGACGTTTAATAGATGCGATAGTTTTATCAGGGTTAACGATTGCCTGACGTTTTGCTAATTGTCCGACAAGTCTTTCACCTGTTTTTGAGAAACCAACGATAGAAGGTGTTGTACGAGAACCTTCCGCATTAGCGATAACTGTTGGTTTACCGCCTTCCATAACTGCTACAACAGAGTTTGTTGTACCCAAGTCAATACCAATTGTTTTTGCCATAATTTTATTCTCCTTATTAATAATTTTGCATGTCTATTGCTTATTATTGTTATAACACCATTTTTTACCAATTCTTAAAAAATAAACAAAAAATTAACAATTCAGAAAACCCTTATGATATACTAATTTTATGAACGAGAGAAATTTGAAAATATCAATAGCGCATCTTTATCCGAAACTTCTGAATTTATACGGCGATTTGGGTAATGTAATCACTCTCAAAAAAAGATGCGAGTGGCGTGGAATTGAAGTTGAATTTGAAGAAATAAATATCGGGGATAAGATTGATAACCACGATTTGTATTTTATCGGCGGAGGACAAGACAAGCAGCAAGAAGAAGTTGCACAAGAATTGTATTCTCACAAGTCGGAACTTATATCCCAAAGGGATGACGGTGCGGTATTTCTTGGAATTTGCGGCGGGTATCAACTTTTTGGTCACTATTATCAGCCGCACGACAAGGATAAACTTTTGGGAATTTCGCTGATGGATGCTTATACGGTTGCCGGTAAAAATCGTTTTATCGGAAATGTTACTGTTGAAACCGATTTTCTTGAACCTAAAACTCTTGTCGGATTTGAAAATCATAGCGGACTGACGTATTTGCAGGGTGATACAAAACCGCTTGGTAAAACGGTTGTAGGTAACGGTAATAACGGTAAAGACGGATTTGAAGGCGGGCGTTATAAAAATGTTTTCGGAACATATCTTCATGGTTCGCTTTTGCCAAAAAATCCGCATTTTGCAGATTATCTGATTTCTCTTGCGCTTGAAAAACGATACGGCGAAAAGATTGAATTAACGAAGCTGGATGACACTTTTGAACTTGCGGCGCATAATTCTGTCATCGGTAAAAAATATTAATGAGGTAATTTATGACAACAATTAAAATAACAAAAATGCAGGGTTGCGGAAACGATTTTGTAATTCTTGATTATGAAGAATTTGAAAAAATGGGTATGGAAATATCTCATGCAGCAAAGGTTTTATGTGACAGAAATTTTGGAGTTGGGGCTGATGGTTTGATTATTCCCGATACAAAACCGAACGGAAAAACCGATATTGCGTGGTATTTTTATAATTCTGACGGTTCATCGGCTCAGATGTGCGGAAACGGTATTCGTTGTTTTGCAAAATATGTTTATGATAAAGGGCTTGTAAAATCCAAAAAGTTCAGCGTAATGACTCTTGCGGGGGTAATTATTCCCGAAATTCAGGAGGATGGCACCGTAAAAGTTGATATGGGTGTTCCCATTCTTGAAGATAATAAAATTCCGTTTAAAGGTGAGAGACAAATAAATGTTCAGGATAAAACTTTTGAGATAAACCCTGTTTCTATGGGAAATCCTCACTGTGTAATTTTTACCGAAAATGATACAATGCAGATGGCAAAAAAATACGGACCCGATATAGAAATTCATCCGTATTTTCCGGAAAAAACAAATACGGAATTTGCAAAAATAATTTCTAAAAACGAAATTGAACTTACTGTTTTTGAACGCGGATGCGGAATAACATTAGCCTGCGGAACGGGAGCATGCGCAACCGTTACTGCCGCTGTTTTAAATAACTTAACAGACCGTAAGGTTAAGGTGAATCTTCCCGGAGGCTCTGTATTTATTGATTGGAGCGGTTCTGAGGGTATCTCGCAAAGACATATTTTTATGACGGGTCCCGCAAATTATTCGTTTACGGCTGAATACATGTTGTAATAAAAAATTTTTTCATGGTAAGATTTAGATATAGATTACGCTAGGAAAATAGCAAAAGGAGAAAATAAATGAAAAATTATGAATTAATGGCGATATTCAAACCGAATTTGGACGCTGAAGAAGTTGATAAAATTATTGACAAAATCAACTCAATAATCACTGAATTTGGCGGAAATGTTGTTTCAATTGACAAAAGCGGAAGAAAAAAATTGGCTTATGAAATTCAGAATTTCAGAGACGGATTTTTTGCAACAACAGTTTTGGCATTACCTGCCGATAAAGTTGCTGAATTTAAAAGACAATTAAGATTGAACGATAACATCTTAAGAACAATGTTTATGGAAGTTTCGGAAAAAGCATCAGTTTAAGAGGAAAATAAAATGTCATTAGCAAAAGCAGTAGTTACGGGTATAGTATATAAAGCTCCGAAAACGGGTTACACACACAATAATGTAGCCGTTTCGTCTTTTGTTTTAAACATTGGAACAACAGAAGAACTTTTGGTTCGTGTAATATCCAAAAGACAGTCATTGGAAGAAATCGTTTCAGGTCTTACCAAAAATCAGAAAGTTTTGGTTGAAGGAAGATTGCAAAACGGTATCAGCAAAATGGATGACGGAACCGAAAAAAGAGTCTTTGAAATCGAAGCCTCAACTATTGAATTGATGGGAGCATCAGCATCAGGCTCGGCAGCCTCATCGCAAGATGGTGATATTTTATCGTTCGGAGAAATGGAAACATCTGATTCTTCCGATAACGTTGATAAACTTATTGATGAGGAAGAAGTTCCGTTTTAACGGCGTAAGCCGGTGTGAAGTGCCGGTGTCGGCACACGAGAGTGTGACGAGCAGGGCACGAAACATTATATGACCGCCGTTGCTTTCGGAGTATAACGGAGAAAGCGAACAAATCTTTGATTTGACAGGCGGAAAAAGTAAGCCGGTGTGAAGCGCCGGAGAATCAAACAAAAATTTTAAGTGAAATATAACAAGGCTAGAAAGGCAAATTTAAAAATGGCAAAAACAGAAGATAAGAAAAAACGTAAAAATTGCAGTCTTTGTGCAGATAAAGTTGAATATATCGACTATAAAGACGCTGCAAAACTGAAAAGATACCTGACAGAAGCAGGAAAAATTATTCCTCGCAGAATTACAGGTAACTGTGCAGCACACCAAAGAATGATTGCAAAAGCAATTAAAAAAGCAAGAGAAGCAGCAATTATCAGTTACGTTTTTGACTAGTAAAAAGTAAAGTATCGGGCTGAAAGCTCAGTTTACAATAAGAAAGAATGTTTTAAGATTCTGAATCAAGTTCGGAATGGCAAGGCATTCTTTTTTAGGTGGCTATATAGAATATTACACTAAAAAAGGCTAAAAGTACCGTCATTCTGAGCGAAGCGAAGAATCTATTATATAAAACAGATTCTTCGGGCTAAAGCCCTCTGAATGACGAGGTTTTTGGTAAATTTGGTGCTAAAAAGTATATAATTACACTTTTTTATTAATCAATTTCTGCAATCGGGTAAATAGATTTGTAATATTTTACAATTTCTAAATCAATATCCGCAAAGGTTGCTCCCTGTTCGTCTTTTCCGTTTGCCAGAACGGCTGTTGTCGGAGAAATTATAAGGGAATTACCTATTGCACAAACTTTGTCATTACATTCTTTTGTCTGGTTACAGGTTATTGTATAAACGAGATTGTCAAATGCTCTGGTGCGGTTCATTGCTATCCACATATCCTGAGCGTATTTCAGAGAAACATCACTGTTATAAACCTCATTCGGTACAACCCAGGCGGTCGGTAAAACAATTATTTCTGCTCCCTGCTTTGCAAGTTCTCTGTAATAGTTTGGATATCTGATGTCATAGCATATTCCGACGCCGACTTTTGCAAAATCCAAATCAACGACAAGAGGTTTGTCCCCCGGTGTTATAATATCCCCCTCTGTTCCGCCCATATAATTAAAAAGATGAATTTTGCGGTATTTACCGACAGTTTCGCCCTTGCGGTTTATTATAAAAGAGGTGTTATATAATTTATTCTCTGATTTTTCAATGACAGTTCCTGCAACAATATTGGTGTTAAATTCTTTTGCGAGTTTAGAAATTCTTTCAATGGTTTCGCCTCCGGTTTCGTCCTCGGGGGAGTTTTTAAAGATTTCGTGGTCAATTCCTGTTGAGAAAAATTCGGGCAAAACAACCAAATCAAGCGTATTTTCAGAACTTTTCCTTAAATAATGTTCAACTTTTTTAAGGTTAACCTCTTTTTTACCCAAAGCGGGTTTTATTTGTATATTTAAAATTCCTGCCATAAAGTTATTTTAGCATAAGCCGAATGATTTGACACTTTCTGTATTTTGTGTGAGCATGAAACAAAAAGGACGAAATATGAACAGCACAGCAATTAAAAAATATACAAAAGAAGAACTATTAAAATTATACAATTTACCATTAAATGAACTTTTAAAAGAATCATCAAAATATATGTCAAACAGAGTAGAATTTTGTTCGCTTATAAACGCTCGTAACGGCAAATGTTCCCAAAATTGCAGGTATTGTGCGCAGAGCGCTCATTACAGAACGGATATTGAATCGTATCCGCTTGTTGATATTGAGGAAGTCAAAAAAGTTGCCCAAGAAGCAAAATCAAACAGAGTTTCACGTTTCGCAATTGTTACAAGCGGAAAAACTCCTGATGAGGGCAGAGATTTTCAAATTGAACTTGATATGATAAAAGAAATCAATAAAATTGGCGGAATTACTTCCTGTGCATCTATCGGTATTTTGAACGAGGAACAGGCAAAACAACTTGCAGAGGCGGGATTAAACAGATTTCATCATAATATAAACACCTGTCGTTCATATTATCCGCAGGTTTGCACAACACACAGCTGGGAAGAACGGTTTAACACATGTAAACTTGTTAAAAAATACGGAATGGAATTGTGCTGCGGAGTAATTTTGGGAATGGGTGAAAGTGTTGAGCAGCGGGTTGAAATGGCGATGGAACTTGCGGAAATTGAACCCGACTCAATTCCGATAAATATTCTTATGCCGATACCTCAGACTCCGTTTGAAAATTACCACGATAAAATTGATGAAGATAACGTTATGCGTACAATGGCGGTATTCAAAATCGCTAATCCGAATGCTGTGATTCGTTTTTGCGGCGGCAGGATGAGATTATCACAGGAAAATCAAGAGTTGGCTTTAAAAACCTGTGTTGAGGGTATTTTGGTAGGGAATTACCTCACAACTGTCGGCAAAGAACCGGCAGAAGATATTAAAACGGTTGAAAAATTAGGAAAAACCCTGTTATAAATTTTCTAATGCGGCGATTTTCATGTCTTTAAAATCGGGGGTTCTTCCAGTCCAGATTTTTTCGGATTCAACGGCTTGTGATACAAGCATATCAAGTCCGTTAATCGTCCTGTAACCGTTTTTAGCCGCAAGTTTTAGTAATATTGTTCTTTTCGGGTTATAAATTACATCATAAACGATTGCACCCTGCGGGAGTGTGCATAACTCTTTTTCTTCAACAGGGGTGTAATCAGCCCCTCTGCCCTGCATTCCGATAGGGGTGCAGTTAACCAGAATATCAATGTCCGACAGATTTCTTATATGTTCTATCTGATAAACGTTAAATTCGGTATCTGTATAATGTTCCTCGAGATAATTCAGTAGTTTCATTGAGTTTGGAATATTTCTGGTGAAAATTTTTATACTTTTTATGCCCATTTGGGTTAGTGCCGCAATTGCTGCTCTTGCCGCTCCGCCTGTTCCGAGAACTCCTGCCGTTTTCCCGTTTAAAATAACGTCATTTGGAATAGCGTTGCGAAATCCCAAAACATCCGTATTATATCCCTTTAAAGTCCTGTCCTGATTTATGACAACGGTATTAACCGCCCCGACAACATCCGCCGAATCGTCAATTTCATCAAGAAACATAGTAATAGGAAGTTTTAGGGGTATTGTTACATTAAACCCTGCATAACCGCCATATTTCAATTGTTTTACGCGCTCAACAAGATTTTCCGGAGAAGTTTCAAGAAGTTCATAAGTATAATCAAGCCCAAGACTTTTGAACCCTGCCTCATGGATATATGTTGAAAGCGAATGTCCCAAAGGATAACCCAAAAGCCCGAATTTTGTAAGGGGCAGAGGGGTTGTTTCTGCGGGAGAAACGTTCCCGTGAAACTCCTGTGCCGGCTGAGTTTGATATTCGGCAGTCTGTGAGAATTGAGTCATATAATTTTGGTACTGATTACCGTTAGGCCGAACATTTCCAGTATATGGCGATTGAGAATTTGTCTGTCGGGTAAAACCCTCTCTTGAATTTGTAAACTCACTCTGTTCGTTAACAAATTCTTTTCTCTCCGCAGGAGAGATAGAATTGTAATAAGTTGTCTGTTGAGGCGATTCGTTTTGACTGGTAGCAGTATTTACCACGCCGGCTTTTAATTCCGCAAGGGTGATATTGACCCCTTGTGCTTTCAGTTCTTTATAACGTTTGTATAATTCTTTATCTATAGCCATATTAACCTTCGTTCTGCTCAGGAGCCTTGTAACCGCATTTCAGACTTGAACAGGCGATTGTTGTTCCGTTTTTAAGAATTTTTTTGACAAGTAAACTGCCGCAGTTCGGGCATGTTTCACCTGTGGGTTCGTTCCAGAGAACAAAATCGCAATCGGGATATGCGTCACATCCGTAAAATACTGTTCCTCTTTTTGATTTTCTTTCTACGATAGTTCCTTTACCGCATTTCGGGCATGTTACCCCTGTTGATTTTCTGTATGGTTTGCGGTGAGAACATTCAGGGTTGGTACATTCCATGTATTTCCCGTAAGGTCCCGTTTTGAATTTCATATCAGAACCGCATTTTTCACATTTTTCTTCGCAAATTTCCTGCGGTTTTTCTCCGTTTTCTTCTTCTTCTTCAAGTTCAGCTTCCTGTATTGCGTTAAGCGACATTGTGGTTTTGCAGTCCGGAAAACCTGAACAGCCCAGGAATTGAGAACCTGTTTTGCTTGAGCGTAAAACCATCGGTTTTCCGCAGTTCGGACATTTGTATTTTGATTCAATAGTAACCTTTTGCGCTGTTTTCATAACCGCATTCACTTCGTTCATAAACGGAGTATAAAAATCTTCAAGAACTTTTACCCAAACCGCTTCTTTATCTGCAATTTTGTCAAGTTTTTCTTCCATCCCCGCTGTGAATTTGTAATCCATAATATCAGAGAATTGGGCGCAAAGTTGTTTTGAAACCGTACGACCAAGAAGTGTCGGGTGAAGTGCTTTATCTTTTTTCTCTACATATTTTCTTGTCTGAATAACGGTAATAATGGTTGCATAAGTTGACGGACGACCGATACCGTATTCTTCCAGCGCCTTAACTAAGGATGCTTCGTTGTATCTTGGCGGGGGCTGGGTGAAGTGTTGTTTTGGTTCAATTTTTTTACAGATAACCTTGTCCCCTTTTTCAAGGTCGGGAATTTTTGCATCTTTTTCGGCTTCTTCATCATCTTCCGCATCATTATAGAGGGTTAAAAAGCCGTCAAATGTCACTTTGCTTGTGCCTGCTCTCAGAGTATAATCTCCTGAGGTTATTTCAATGGTTTTGTTTGCAATTTCAGCGGGAGCCATTTGAGATGACATAAATTTTTCCCAAATAAGTTTATACAATTTATACTGATCGTTATCAAGATATTGCTTAATACTGTCGGGGGTGCGTTCAGGGTATGACGGACGGATGGCTTCGTGAGCATCCTGAACGTTTTGTTTTCCTTTGGCATAAATGTTTGCCGTTTCCGGATAGTATTTTTCTCCGTAGTTGTTCAGGATAAAATCATGCGCCATATCACGTGCATCATCGGATACTCTGACACTGTCTGTTCTCATATAGGTAATCAGACCGACCGGTGTGCCGTCTATTTCAACCCCTTCATAAAGTTTTTGGGCAACCTGCATTGTTTTTGAAACCCCGAAACCGAGTTTTGAACTTGCCGCACGCTGCATTGTTGATGTTATAAAAGGTGCTGTCGGTTTACGTTTTGTGGTCTTTTTGGTAACCTTTGAAACTTCATAGGTTGTTTGCGGATTAGTCAGATAATCAACAATTTTTTGAGCTTCTTCCTTATTTTTAATATTTTTTTCAACTGTTTTATTTTTTATTTTTGAAAGTTCCGCCTCAAACTGTTTTCCGTCTTTATCAAGCAAAGCGTGGACAGACCAGTATTCCTGCGGAATAAATGCTTCGATTTCTTCTTCTCTTTCGCAAATCATTCTGAGTGCAACAGACTGAACTCTGCCGGCTGAAAGTTTGCGGTTTCCGATTTGTTTCCACAGAACAGGACTAAGTTTGAAACCTACAAGTTTATCCAGAATTTGTCTTGTTTGTTGTGCCTGAACCATATCCATATCGATGGCTCTGGGGTTTTCAACGGAATATTTAACCGCTTTTGGGGTAATTTCGTTAAAAACAATTCTGTATATTTTGTCATCAGGCACTTTTAAAATCTGGCGAACATGCCATGCTATTGCTTCTCCCTCGCGGTCAGGGTCGGATGCAAGATAAATTCTGTCAACTTTTTTTGCTAAATCGTTTAATTTTCTGACAACCTGCTGCTTTCCGGGGATGATTTCAAATTTCGGCTCAAATCCGTTATTAACATCAAATCCCAAATTATCGGTAGCCGAATCTTTTGTGGGTAAATTTCTGACATGCCCATAACTTGCTTCTATCTGAAAGTCACTTCCTAAAATTTTTTTAATAGTTTTTGATTTTGCCGGTGACTCGACTATAACCAGTGATTTTTCTTTTGTTGCCATCTTCCTTTTAGTTCCTCAAAAAGCAGTTTAAGCCCGCTTGTACCTGTCACCGCCGGATTGTTTGATAATACCTTTCAATTCCATTGTCGTTAAATTCATCAACAAATCATCGACCTTTAATCCGGTCAGCGAAATCAGTTCATCGACACCCTTTTCCTCTATCTCTAAACTATTATATATCTTTTCCTCATCGGGTGTCAACATCGGCAGGGTTAATTGTTCTCCCGAAATTCCTTTATTTTGAACTTCCCACCCCAGAGCATTTAATATATCATCGGTTTCGGTTACAATTGTTGCACCGTTTTTGAGGAGTTTATAAATTCCTTGTGTATTCGGGTTTGAAATTGCACCGGGGACACACATCAGTTCTCTGCCCTGTTCAAGTGTTAAATTTGCGGTGATTAAGGCTCCGCTTTTTAGTGATGCCTCACAAACAATTGTGCCGTATGATAATCCTGATACAATTCTGTTTCTTTGCGGAAATCTGAACTTTATGGGTTCAAATGTCGGGTAGTATTCGCTCACAATTGCCCCGTAACCGTTTATTATGTTTTCATAAAGGGTTTTGTTGCTTGTCGGATAAGTATAATCAAAGCCGCTTGCGATGACTCCTATTGTTTTAATATTGTTTTCGATGGCAGATGTATGTGCAACGGTATCAATACCGGATGCCAGACCCGATACAATGCAAACATCCGTTCCGCATAACCCCGACAGGATTTTTCTCAAATCATCCCGTCCGGCTGTACTTGCTCTGCGTGAACCCACAACCGCTATCGTTTTTTCAAGATTACATTCAAAAAGTTTGCCTTTGTAATACAATACCGCCGGCGGATTAGAAATCTGAGAGAGCATTTTTGGATAACTTTCGCTTTCAAAAGTTAAAAAATTTATTCCTCTTGTTTCAACTTCCGTAAAAGTTCGGTCAATGTCAACTTTGTCACGGTGTTTGAGAAAGTTTTCGGCTTTTTTTATGCTCAGACCTTCGATATTTTTTAAATCATTCAGAGAAGAATTAAACGCTGTTTCAATATCTCCGAAATGTTCCCACAGTCTTAAAATAAAACTGCTGTCGATTTGTTCTATTGATGAAAACGCTATCCAGTATTTATTCTTCATTTCTGTTTAATCTTTTCAACAATTTTATTGACGCTGTCTTTTTCTTCCTGCGGAATATCAAGACTTAGGTAATCTTCAAAATATTCAATCGCATCTTCATTATCACCCCGCGCCATAAACAATATTGCCGCTTTTTTATATGCCTGTGGAAATTTGTTGTTTGTTGCAATTGCTTTTAAGAAATTTGATAAAGCCTTATCAATTTCATCATTTGCCTGATAGGCTTCCCCGAGATAATAATAAATAAATTCATTATCCTGTTTATATTCTAAGACATTTTCCAGATTTTCTATCGCAGAATCGTAATTTCCAAATTCAAAATAAATTTTTGCCAAATCGTAATAGGCATCATAATTATCCGGTTGTTTTTCAAGAACGTAAACTAATTCGTCAATTGCCAAATCCTGTTTTGTATCTTCCATATAAAAACGGGCAAGGTAGTGTCTGAAAATTAAATCGTCGGGGAGCATATCAATTGCATAAGACAAAATATTTATCCCTTCGCTAAGGCGTCTTTGACGGTAATAAATGTCTGCAAGATTTATGTAGCACTGCGGAATTTTCGGATTTAATTCAATACATTTCAGATAATTTTTTTCGGCTTTATCATCATCTCCGATATTTGCGTAGCAAAGTCCGAGATTGTTGTATATTTCGGCATTGTCTGTTTCAACTTCGGCAACAGCCGTAAATAAATCAATTGCACCGTTATAATCTTTGTTTTTAAAACATTCTAAGGCTTTTTCAACTTTTTCATTCATCATTAACAGACTTTCTGACTTATTGTCTTATCTATTATAGCCCGAGGGTCATGCTGTCTTCATCGCCGTTTCCGATATTTCGTATAACGGTTCTGGTATTTCCCTGAGCATCAAAACTTTTCGGGTTCATTGTCATTTTTATTTTGTCTGCAAAAATTGTTCTGACACCCTGTGTTATACTCGAACGACCGGTGAAATATGCTTCATTTGGTTTATTTGAACCGGGTGTCGGGTATAATGTAACTTTCGGACCTACTGCATAATAATCCTGATACCAAATTCTGACATTTCCGCTGGCATTAAAAATGGATTTTTTCTGATTATATTCCTGATAGTTTGATTTAAGAACAAGTTTCGTGCCGTCGTCCATAATAGCATTTGAGGTTGTATTGCCGTATGCGGTTATTATTTCGGTATTTGCTTCATAAACAAACTTATCCGCAAAAGATTCGTTATTTTCCTGTTTAACTTTTGCATTACCTATCAGGACAAGTTTTTTCAAATCTCCGTTTTTGTCAGTTGTGATTTCTGCCGAATTTGAAAGTGTTTCAATGTCTTTGTATTTCATTGTAACGGCACCGTTTGCGGTCATAATACCTGTTTTTGTATCATATTCCTGAACATCGGCGTTGATTACAACGATAGGTGTTTTGCCTTCAAATACAATTGACTGGGTGTCCCCTTCCGCATGAATAATCTTTGTTATCAAAGACACTTTTAGGATATTTGCTTTAACTTCTCTTTTTTTATTTTTCTTTATTTCAAAAGCATAAGGTTTGTCATAAAAAGTTGCTGTATCAAGTTTTTGGTCTTTTGTTACGTTAACATCCGCACTGTCACCGACAACCTTCAAATCGTCAACAGTAACTTTTACGTTGCCGTTGAATTTGATTTTATTTTCATCTTCGTGGTATGTCTGGTTCTTTGATTCAATAATCAAATCGGAAGCGTTTACCGCTATACCTGTTATCAAAATTAATGATACAATTCCCAATAATAATTTCTTCATACTACTTCTTATCCTCATAAACTTTTGAAACCGTTTTTCCTGTAATTTTAAACCTGTCATAACTCGGGCTGATTTCTATTTTTTCAGCAGTTGATAACAGTTGTTTGCCTTTTTGAATTTTTATATGCCCCTCCGCAATAATCGGAGAATCAGAATTTATCCAGTGAAGTCTGTCCGCATTCAGAGTAATTCCGTCTTTTAAAACAATAAAGGTATCCTCGTACAGAGTGATATCACCTTCTTTTGAGTTATAAGTACCTTTTGATGATTCAAAACTCATTGAAACTTCATTGTTTTTGTAGAAATTTCCGATAACTTTGTTCAACTGAGCAATTCCGTTTTGGCTGTCCCATTTACCGGTATCGCCGTAGATTTCCCAGTATTTTGTATCGTCTTTGGTTTCGGTTAATATAATGCCGTTTACAAAGGCTTCCTGCTCATCCCCTCTTGCTTCAACCTGTTTACGGTTAAAGTCATGCGTAATTATTCCGGCGGTAATAAAAGCCCACGCAAGAATAAGCCCTACAACCAAAAGCACAATGGCATATAACTTTTTCTTTTTTGTTAAATCGTTGAAATTCATATACAAAATATTAGCATAAAAAATGTTTTAGGAAAACTTTTTAAATAAGTTTTAACCTATCTGGCACAAATTGTTCTTGCAACATAAACACCTGATGCTGATGCTTGTAACAAGCCCCTTGTCACACCTGCACCATCACCTATTGCAAACAGATTTTTTACGCCTTCGGTTTCAAGTTCATTTGTAAGTTTTACTCTTGCCGAATAGAATTTGACTTCTATACCGTATAACAGAGTGTAGCGTGATGCTGTTCCGGGAGCAATTTTATCAAGTGCTTTAAGCATTTCAATAATACTTGTCATTTGTCTGTACGGAATAACAAGGCTTAAATCACCCGGAGTTGCACAAGTCAGAGTAGGTGTAATTACGCTGTTTTTAATACGTTCAGGAGTTGAACGGCGTCCGTCTAATAAATCACCGAATCTTTGTACCAAAATACCGCCCCCTACCATGTTGGCAAGCCTTGCAATATGCTGACCATACTGGATAGGTTCTTTGAACGGTTCGGTGAATTTTTCACTTACCAAAAGTGCAAAGTTTGTGTTCGGGGTTTTGTAATTAGCGTAACTGTGACCGTTTACGGTTGCAATTCCGCTGTAATTTTCCTGAACAACCTCTCCGTTCGGGTTCATACAGAATGTTCTGACCTCATCTCCGAAGGTTGGAGAATGATAAATAAGTTTTGATTCATACAATTTGGATGTAATCGGTTCAAATACCGGGGCGGGAAGTTCTACTCTGACCCCGACATCAACTGCATTATTTACCATACCGATTTTGTGCTGTGCAAATTCCTGCGTAAGCCAGTCAGCACCCTCACGACCGGGGGCAATAATAGTGTATTCTGCAGATATTATATCCCCATTGTCAAGTTTTATCCCCTTAACCTGTTCGTTTTCAACAATGAGAGATTGTGCCGAAACATTATTCAGGATGGTTATTCTTTCATCAAGATAGTCCTGCATGTTTTTCAAGACGTCAAGACTTCTTTCTGTTCCGAGGTGTCTTACAGGTGAATAAACAAGTTTTAATTCCGCAAGAACAGCCTGATGAGCAATTTCTTCATAAACTTTCAAATCCGTTCCGAAAACTTCATCTGTTGCACCGTATTTTAAATAGAGTTTATCGGCGTAATCTATCAATTCTTCCGCCTGTTTTCTTGAAACGTAGTCAACGAGGTGTCCGCCGACATCGGGTGTCAGTGTGAGTTTTCCGTCAGAAAAAGCACCTGCACCGCCCCATCCGCAAAGTAAACCGCAGCGTTTACAATTGGTACATTTTGGAGAACCCTCACGCAAAGGGCATTTTCTTTTCTCAATTTTTGGACCCTTGTCGATTAAAACAACTTTCCATTCGGGTTTTAAGTTCATAATCTCCAATGCCGCAAATATTCCGGCGGGTCCAGCACCAATTATGGCTACGTTATACATTTCATTTCCTCGCTATTTTGTCAACCTCTTAAGTATATTTCAAACAATATTTATTTTAAAGCGTTTGTAAAGATATTTTATTAGAGTACGGGAAGATAGGTGATTTACAAATTCGGGTGAGTTTTTTTGTTGGGCTGAAAGCCCAACTTACATTTTTGGATGAGAGTAATTGTAGGGTGGGCAAAGCGTAAGCGTGCCCACCACAAAATTGCAGGCTGGACATACCTGTCAAGCATTTACCTCATTAGAATTTTTTGAGACGGGCAAAAGAGGCATCCATGGCTTTTTTGCCGAATTTGCCAAAATCAACGGTGTACATAATACTTTCACCGACTTTCAGAACATCGGTCACGTGTCCAATTCCCATTTTTTCGTGAAAAACACGTTGTCCGACTTCAAAAACATCTTCCAAAAATTTTGTACTTTCCCGCGCCTGTTGACGTTCAAGTTCTTGTTGTTTCAGGGCTTCCTGTTGTTTTCGTTGTTCTTCTGCCATACGTTTTATGGGGTTATTTTTTATGATTTCTGCAATACGTTCCTGCTGGCGTTTTTTGTTGGCAGCAGATTTTACAAGGATGGTTCTTTGCGGGGTTCTGTTTGATTGTCTGTGAGAGTAATTTGGAGAACTTGCAAGCCCTCTTGAGTTTGGGGCAACAAAGTTTGAACCAAAACCAGTTGTGGGTTTGACGTATCCGTCTGAATCCGATTGTGCGTAGTTTTGTTTTGCACGTGTGACTGCGCTTCTGAATGTAGAGCGGTTTGAATATCCGTCAGATTCGTAAGAGTCTATCAGATTTGCGGGAATTTCTCCGATAAATCTTGACGGGTTGTAGTAGCGGTACTCACCCCATGTTTGGCGGCGTTTTGCACTTACAAGATATAATTTTTCTTCCGCACGGGTCACCCCGACATACATCAGACGGCGTTCTTCTTCAACTTCTGACTGATTTTGGAGGGTTCTTTGCGATGGGAAGATACCTTCATCCATTCCAGCAATAAATACTGTCGGAAATTCAAGTCCTTTTGCTGCATGAAGTGTCATCATCGTGATATTGTTAGCTTCATCAACCATCGAATCAAGGTCTGAAACGAGGGCAACCTGCTGCAAAAATTCACCCAAAACATTTCCTTCTTCTTCGGGGACAAATTCCTCCGCAACGTTTACAAGTTCCTGAAGGTTATTTATGTCATCCTGAACATCGGGGTCTGAGATAACTTTTGATTGAAGTTCCGCCAAATAACCCGATTTTTCAATAACAAGAGTTACAAAATCTTTGAGAGTGTATGAATTTTGTGACTGCTGAAATTTCAGGATAAGATTTGCAAAATCCTTGAGTTTGGACTGAGTTTTTGCGGAAATTTCGGATTCTTCGCAGACTTTTATGGCTTCAAACAGGCTTATATCACGTTCGTTTGCAAAATCAGACAGATTTTTAACCGTAGTATCGCCGATTCCACGTCTTGGAATATTTATAACACGGCGTAAACTCTGGGAATCGTCAGTGTTATTTATGAGTTTAAGATATGCGATAACCGTTTTGACTTCCGCTCTGTCATAGAACTTTGTTCCGCCATATATTCTGTAAGGAATTCCTGATGCCATACACGCTTCTTCTAATGCACGGGACTGGTTGTTTGTGCGGTAAAGAATTGCAAATTGATTATAATTTCCGCCTGCGGTGCGTTTTATGTTATTTACGATGTAGTTTGCTTCATCGGCTTCATCATCGGCAACATAATAACTTATTTTTTCACCTTCGCCTTTGTTTGAATATAAGACTTTTTCAACACGTTCTTCATTGTTTTCTATAACGGCGTTTGCAGCATTAAGAATATGTGCTGTTGAGCGGTAATTCTGTTCAAGTTTTATGAGTTTTGCCTTCGGGTAATCGTGCTGAAAATTCATAATTATTGTGAAATCAGCCCCGCGCCATGAATAAATTGACTGGTCAACATCCCCTACAACGCATAGTGAACGTTCTTCGGGAATATCTTTTGAAAGATTTGTATAAAGCATATTAACCAGATTATACTGAGCAAGGTTTGTGTCCTGATATTCGTCAACCAAAATATGCTGAAATCTGTCGTAATACTGCTGTCTGACATCTTTGTTCTGTTCTAATAATTTAACGGTGAGCATAAGCATATCGTCAAAGTCTATGGCGTTATTGTTATTTAAAACTTTTTCGTATTCCTCATAAACAGATGCAATTCTCTGAGATTTGAAATCACGTGCAAAGGTTGAAAAAGTTGTTGCATCCTGCATTTTATTTTTGGCATTTGAAATGACTGCTTTAACCATTTTTGCAGGATAAATCTTTTCATCAAGGTTTAATTTTTTGATTGCTCTTGTAATTATTTGGTTGGTGTCGGAATCGTCATAAATCGTGAAATTTTTATCAAGAGTTTTTCCTGTTGCGGTGTTGTATTTGTCGATGTTTTCTCTTAAAATTCTTCCGCATATACCGTGAAAAGTTCCGACCCACATATATTTAACGGTATCTTCCCCGATAATTTTTCCGATACGCTCTTTCATTTCCTTTGCGGCTTTGTTGGTAAAGGTTACGGCAAGGATGTTGCGGGGCTTTACGCCGTTTTTAATCATATAGGCAATTCTGGTTGTCAAAACTTTTGTTTTTCCCGAACCTGCTCCGGCAAGAATCAGCAACGCTCCGCGGGTTGTCTGCACCGCCTGTGCCTGTTCCTTATTAAGATTTTCCAGCAGTTTTTCCATGACCTCTTCCCAAATCAAAAAAAATATGATATAATATAGCATAGTTTAAAAAATTTATTTATGCAAATAAAAAGGTGAAAGGGAAAAATGACAGATAGTGATATGGGAATCTTATTAAGTGCTGATGAAGGTCAGGAGGATATTCAAAAATCGATAATTGTACCTATAGATGATGATATGGACACAGTAAAATCAGAATCACCGAATACGGTTGATGAATTGGCAATGGAACTTGCAACAATCAAGCAGTCCGCAAAGAAAATCGCAATAATCGGCAGCCGTAATCTTCCGATAACACATCAGCAAATGATAGAAACCCTTGCTACCGCACTTGTTATGCAGGGAAATACAATTATAACATCAGGAGGTTCATCAGGAACAAATGCCGCAGCAATTCGCGGTGCAATGAAGGCAAATCCTGAAAAATTGTGTGTTATATTACCGCAAACAATCGGTCAGCAGCCGTCAGACGTTCAGGATCAGTTAATCGGTGTTCCAAATATAATTGAACATACCGACAGAGCAATGATGACTTTGGCTGACGCTTCAAGAGTTTGTAACAGAGAAATTATTGACGAATGTAATCAGTTAATTTGTTTCTTGTCGCATACAAGTAAAACCTTACATAATGCGGTTCAGTATGCGGAAGAAGGTCACAAAGTTATTACAGTATTCTATCTGGATTAATTTTTTGAAATTTATAACAAAACAAAGCCGCCGTTTTACACGGCGGCTTTGTTTTTTCGTTCCCAAATCTTTCGCTATTCCTTTTCCTTACCGCTTATTTTATCCCAGCAGGGATTCCAACAAGTTTGCATTTTTCAATGCACCCGTTGATTCTTTGACTTTTTGCCTGTAAATGTAAGTCCTCAACGCCTCACGAATTAATTCACTTCTTGAACGATTTTCACCATCGGCAACCTGGTCAATCTTGTTCAAAAAATCCTCCGGCATTGAAATTAATACTCTCGCCATATATTCTCCTTTTTTCTATTATGATATTCCAATCGCTTACATATATATAAAGGTTAATTGATTTAAAAAAGTGCTATTTTTTATTTAAAAAATATATACTAATTTTGAAAATAGTTATAAATAGAGGGTTTTAAGGTTTATTTCTCTGTTTACATTCTGTTACAATTTTAAATGTTTAATGTAAGTTGGGCTTTCAGCCCGACATAATTTACCCGATAATTGAGGCAACACACCCCAAAAGCATGAAATATGTTGATATATTTCTTGCGTACATAAATCTGAAAAAAAACGGTGCGTTTTCGTGAGTTTTCTTTTCTTCCCAGTTTTCAAGCGGATAGTGCCAGAAGTGAACATTCGGGATTGATTTTGGGTTTTTGTTATACATGGCAAGAGCGTTATGCAGGTCAATAACCATAGGCAAGGTCAGAAGTGTAAGAAGGTAGTAATAATTTCGGGTCAAAACTCCGAATATTCCGACAGAAATATATCCCATAAAATATAAAACCATAAGTCCATTTAAGGCATTATTTTTTGTTTTTAGTCTTGTGCAAAGAGTTGTTTTACCTGATTCAATATCGCTGTCGTAATCCATCAGCATGTGGGCATAAAGAATTGTATTCACAAAAATTCCGGCAGCAGTTGAGAGTATAAAAACATCAATCGAAAAACTTTTTGTCATAACATAATAAACTCCGCCATACATCAATGGTCCGTAAGCCAGAATTACTGCTAAATCTCCCAGACCTCTGCTTGAAAGTTTTGAGTAAAAAATTGCAATCGGCAAAGCCAAAAGGGCAAACAAAATAACTCCCCATCCTGTTAAAATAAACAAGATAAAACCGATAAGGGCGGAGGTTGAAAGTAAAATGATTATTACGTTTTTCAGGTCATCAATAGTTGCTTCTCCGCTTCTGAGATATTTGCATTTAATGGACTTTTCATTATTGGTAAATTCACCGTTTTTGATAAGTCTTTTATAGTCAAAATAATCATCGGAAAGATTTGTTGCAAGGTGAACAAGTGCAATTCCAAAATATGCGGCAATTCCCAAAATTGCATCCCCGCCCTGTTTCAGTGAATACGTAAAAATCAAGAGCCAGCACAAAAGAGTTATGGGGACGGAATAAGGTCTTGCGTTATTGTACCAAAATTTTATATTTTTAAAAAAATTTTTAATCATAATTAAATAAAAATATTCTGTATTGCTTTAACGGATTCGTAACTTGCTCCTGCTTCAAGAATTTCTTCTGCGGTCAGTCCGAACATGGTAATCAAATCTTTGGCATCATTTACAAGATTATTATCAAGATATTTTGCGGCTTCTGCTACGGCATCTTCTCTTGTCATTTTTGTAATCTGATTATTTATACCCTTTCGTAAAATTCTTGTTTTCGATTTACCCATTTTTTAATCTTTCCAAACTTAAAAGTGCTGCCCCAATCATTCCCGAGTAATTGCCGGCTTCGGCTTTTAGAATTTTGACGGGTGTTGTTACTATCTGCTCGTTAACGATTTTTTCAATTTTTTCGGTATTGGTAAATTCTGCCATTGAACCCGATAAAACAACACAATCAGGATCAAAAATGTTTGCAAGTCCTATAATGCCGTCTGCTATATCATTTTGCCATCTGCCCAGAATTTTTTGCATCTCTGTATCACCTTGTTTTGCACCCCCTACAACATCGTAAGTCGTAATATCGGGGTTTTTGAGCATTTCTTCCGCCGTTAGTTTCAAGCCCGTACCCGATGCGTAAATTTCAAAACAATCCCAACTTCCGCAGGAGCATTTTCTGTGTTTATCGGTTCTCATTTTAAAGTGCATTTCCCCTGCGGCACCGTTTTGACCTTTCAGAATTTTGTCGTTTATAATTATTCCGCCTCCGACACCTGTCCCCAGCGTTATCATAACCGAAACTTTTGTTCCTTTTGAGGCACCGATTTTGTATTCTGCCCAAGCGGCACAATTTGCATCATTTTCAACAAAAACAGGTTTTTGCGAAAGTTCATTAAACTTCATTGTCGGATATTCTTTTGCGATATTTCCGGTTGAGCCTACAATTCCCGTATTTTCATTGTTTACCGCACCGCAGGTTGAAAATGCAATAATATCAACATCTTTTTCGTATTTTTTTATAATTTCTTCAAAAGTTTTTTTGATTTCGGCAAAAGTTTTCGGAGTGGAATGTTTCTCGATTTCACTCATAATATTGCCGTTTTCGTCAATTATTGCACTGTAAATTTTTGTTCCGCCAACATCTATTCCGAGAGCTTGTCGCATATACATCTCCCCTTCTTTAATGTTTTAACCGTATTATTTATGGTTACGGTATCCGGTTCTGAAACTAATTTTGCAGCTTTATTAAGTTGTATGGCATCGCATAAATTCACAAAAATATCATAATTTGACATAAATTTTAGAGGAAAGATTTTTATTTTCATTTATTTTTCTTCCTTTCTGAAAACAAATCTTTTTGTAATCAATTGCGGGCGGGTGATGGCTGAACCTATTACAACACAATGCGCTCCGAGTTTAAATGCTCTGTCAACCTGCTCAGGTTCCCATATCCTGCCTTCCAATACTACCGGCATGTTTGTCGTATTAACCAGATTTTTTAATAATTCAAAATCGGGTTCATCAGCGGGTGAATTTGCGGATTCTAAGGTATAGCCCGCAAGGGTTGTGGATAAAATATCCGCTCCTGCCTGTTTTGCCGCAATTCCTTCTTCTAATGTTGAAACATCCGCCATTGCAATTCTTTTGTTAATATGAATAAATTTTATTAAATTTTCAAGTTTATCATTGTTCGGACGTTTTCTCTGTGTTCCGTCAAAAGCAATAACATCTGCTCCTGCCGTAATAAGAGAAAGTACATCATCAACGGTTGGGGTGATATAAACGATTTCTTTCCAGTTTGGCGGAATTTTATCGGGTTTTGTCAGACCGATTACCGGAACATCAAAGAGTGCTTTTGCATTTTTTACATCTCTTGTTCCCGCAACCCTTAATGCACCTGCGCCGCCGTTGATAACTGATTTCATCATGGCTGCCATGCATTTTTCATGATACAGAGGTTCTGACGGCATAGCCTGAACAGATACAACAACAATTCCCCTTAACTTTTCAATAACGTTATTCATAATAAAATTATATATTAAACAAAAAGTTTTGCATTATGATATAATAATTTTAAAAGAGGTAAAAAATGCAAAAAACATTAGTAAAATATCCGTATTTAACAAAAGAAGTTGAAATATATGAAAGAGAAAACGGTCATAAAATTGTTCTTGCCCATAAAGAAGGCGATATGGTTAATGTATCTTCATGGGTGAAAACAGGCTCAATAAACGAAGATGACAATAATAACGGAATTTCACATTTTTTGGAACATTTGATGTTTAAAGGAACAAACACTTATAAAGTCGGCGAATTTGACAGAATGCTTGAATCAAAAGGGGCAATAGTTAATGCTGCCACGTGGAAGGATTATACTTTTTATTATGTAACTCTGCCGAAAGGGATTGATAATAAAGATTTCAAACTTGCGGTAGAACTTCATTCCGATATGATGATGAATCCTGTTTTCCCGTCAGAAGAACTTGGTGCGCCGTTTGATATTAATGATAACACGGTAACCGACAAGCGTGAGCGCCATGTGGTAATAGAAGAAATCAGGATGAGAAAAGATCAGCCATGGACAAAGGTTTATAACCAGTGTAATAAAAATATGTACACTTCTCATCCCTATAAACGTGATGTAATCGGGACTCCCGAAATTATTTCTCAGGTAACAAGAGAAGATATAGATAATTATTACAGAAAATTTTATACACCCAAAAACCTCACAACGATTATCGTCGGAGATTTTGACCATGAAGAAGTTTTAAATACCGTTTGTGAAAAATTTGATTTTCCGGACAGAGTTCAGGGTGAAAACAGAGTGAATAAAATTGATTCTCCTGTTTCTGAAACAAAATATGTTGAATCTGAGGCAAATGTGCAAACATCATATTTGATGTTTGGCTGGCTCGGACCTTTTGCAAAAGATATAAAAGCGACAATTTGTCTTGATTTAATCAGTATGATTTTCGGTGATGGTACAAGTTCAAGACTGCAGCAAAATTTGATAGAAAAGTTACCGGAAAAAATATTTAACTATATCAGTTCCGAACACTATCAGTTTAAAGACGGCAACAATTTCTTTATTCAGGCAAATTTCAACCCCGAATACAAAGAAAAAGCAATTGAACTTGTAAAATCGGAACTTGAAAAACTTTTGACCGAAAGAATTACCGAAGAAGAACTTTCAAAGGCTAAAAAGCGTACAAAATCACGATTTGCGTATTCTGCTGAAACCGTTTCGGAAATCGGAGAAACTATCGGTTATTATATGACTGTTTGTGATGATTTGAAACTCATAGAAGATTATTTAGCGGATTTGGACAGTATTACGGTTGGTGATTTGGAAGAAACCATAAGAAAATATCTTTCAATAAATAATGCCGTAATTTCCGTCTTAACTCCGAACGAGAAATAGTATGAACGATTACGAAGAACAACTTGAACAGGTCAGACAAAAGTGTTTGAAATGTGACAAATGCTCTCTTTGTCATACAAGGACAAATACCGTTTTCTCGGCAGGTGTTCCAAATTCAAAACTAATGCTTATCGGGGAAGCTCCGGGGTATTATGAAGATATGAAAGGGGAGCCGTTTGTCGGAAAAGCGGGGCAGCTTTTGGATAAAATTTTGGGGTGTGTCGGGTTTTCACGCAGGGAAAACATCTATATATGTAACACCCTAAAATGCCGCCCGCCCGAAAATCGTGACCCTTTGCCCGAAGAAAAAGAAGCGTGCAGGGAGTTTTTGGATAAACAAATAGAAATTTTGCAGCCAAGAATTATTCTGCTTTGCGGTCGGGTTGCCGTTAAATCTTTTATGGACACAAATTTGGGGATAACAAAATTAAGGGGAAAGTGGTATGATGGTCCTAATTTTTCAAAAATGATGCCAATTTTTCACCCGTCTTATCTGCTGCGTAACGACAGCAGAGAAAAAGGCTCTCCAAAATGGTTGATGTGGCAGGATATAAAAGAAGTCCGCAAGGTTTATGATCAAATGGACGGATAAAAAATAGGCAATTATATACTTTTAAGCACCAAATTTACCAAAAACCTCGTCATTCAGAGGGCTTTAGCCCGAAGAATCTGTTTTATATAATAGATTCTTCGCTTCGCTCAGAATGACGGTACTTTTAGCCTGTAACATTCTATATATTAAAATGTAGGTTGGGCTTTCAGCCCAACAATATTATGTGTTGTGACAGAATTGTAAGTTGGGGTTTCTACCCCAACTTATTTTTTGCTTGTGGAAAACAAGTAATGACATTTATCCTATAACTGTACCGCCGCCGATTAAATGACCGTCATTTATGTCGTACATTACGCCTGCCTGTCCGGGAGTAATCGAGTTAACCGGTTCATAAAATTCAATTTCCGCAAATCCGTCCGCAATGGTTATATGTGCGGGTTGTTGGGGCATGTTGTAGCGGATTTTTACGTTTGCATCAAATTCTTTCTGCATAACGGGATATGTAAAATTAATATCCTTTATTGCAAGTTTTGTCCTGAAATCGTCCTCTCTCTTTCCAAGATAGACGATATTTTTCTCGGCATCAATATTCACAACATATAGCGGATAAGGTGCTGCAATTCCTACCCCTTTTCTTTGTCCGATGGTGTACTGATAATGACCCGTGTGAACTCCCAGAATTTTTCCTGTCGGAACTTCTCTAAATTCTCCTGGCATTGTGCCGAATTTTTCGGTCAGATATTTTTTTGTTGTATATGGTTTTTGTATAAAACAAATATCCTGACTTTCTTTTGACGATTTTGTCGGCAAATCAAAATCATAAGCGAGTTTTCTGACCTGTCCTTTTGTGTAATCGCTCAGAGGAAATTTTGTTTTTGAAAGTTCGTACTGTCCCAAACGATAGAGAAAATACAACTGGTCTTTGGTTTCATCCTTTGCGGGATAAAGTTTGTAAAATCCGTCAGCGAATTTTATATTTGCGTAATGACCCGTTGCAAAAACATCTGCATGCAACTCATTTATTGCAAAGTTAAATATTTCGCCCCATTTTATGTACTGATTACAAACTATACAGGGGTTTGGAGTTTGACCGTTTTTGTATGAATCTTCAAAATATTTGATAACTCTTTGTTTAAAAACTTCGCTCAAATCAAGAATTTTGTGGGGAATTTCGAGTTCATCCGCAACTTTTTTTGCATTTTTGCAAATTTCATCCGCCTCTTTTGAGTCGGTCATTTTCCCCGTAATTCCGATAACTTTGTACCCCTGTTGTTTCATCAACAAGGCGGTGACGGAACTGTCTATTCCGCCTGATAATGCAACTGCCGCTATTTTTATTCCGCCGCTGTCCGTCATTTAATACCTACATTGTAATCGGTTTCGGGTTATAGACTCTTTCCTTGTATGTGTATATGAAATATGCCATATAAAACATTGGTGAAAGCAGTAAAGTACAAAGAACAGGACAGAACAACCAACCCATTTCACTGTGAGTTATCTCAATTCCGAATTTATTTTTTGTGTAGCGTTCAATAATTCTTAAAATACGATATGTAATTATGTATGTCAAAATTGTTCCGGCTATTACGAAAATCGGTACTACATAAGTTCCGAAAAGAAAATGCAGAATAACAAACGTCTGCGGAAGTTCAACAACATCATATATACCGTATGTGAGTGTGTTTAAAATACAAATCAACCCAAGCAGTGCAAGAGCTATAATAGGTGCATTAAGTTTCTTTTTGTCTTTTTCTTTAATTATCATTTTGTCAATGTTTTTCAGGTTAAAAACAAGCCACGCAAACTGATAAAAAGCCAGCGTCATAATGTTGTAAACTATAAATTTACCCAAACTGTCTATTTTCAAAGGTATTGATATTTCTTTGAAGTATTCGTGACAATTCGGACATTGTTCAGCGTTTTTATCTATCATAGTTTTGCAGTATGGACATGGAATTTGTTGTTCGTTCATAATAACCCCTTCCTTATATTATATTCACCGGAGGATGAATTTTTTCTTCCTCAACTCTTTCTTTTATTGCCCCGATAGGTTCATAGTACGGAGAAACCGTCATGACCTGAGCCGCAATATCGGGGAAATAATAAATAAATTTCAATTCGCTTGTTGTCAGCGGTTTTTGGGTATGTACGTTTGCGTAACGTGCAAGTTCCAAAATATTGCGAGCTTCGTGTTCGTCTTTAAACTCTATTTCAAGGTTGTTATAGACGTTACGGAAACCCTTAATACCGCCGTATTCACCCGTTGTAATCATACGACCCGTTTCAATTATTTCGGGTTCTCCCCTTCCTAATTCCTCAAAATCATATAATTCGTAATTTCTTCTGTCTTTCAAGGCGCCGTCAGCGTGTATTCCGGATTCGTGAGCAAAGGCATTATCTCCGACTGCGGGCTGATTTATCGGAATAGGCACTCCAAAAGCGTAAGCCGTATATTTTGCGAGTTTCCACGCTCTGTCTAAACGGATATTTTCATCAATTTTATATTTTCCTTTAAAACCTGCTGATTTCAGGCATGCCAAAAGACAGGAAACCAAATCTGCATTTCCGGCACGTTCTCCCATGCCGTTTATTGCGGTATTTATATAGGCATCAACTCCGGCATCAATTGCGGCTTTTGCTCCCATAACAGAACATGCCGTTGCCATTCCCAAATCGTTGTGGAAGTGCATTTCAACAGGCATTCCTGTTTCTTTTGCAATTGCGTATATTCTGTCATAAGTTGTCTGAGGGTCTTCGTAACCAAGAGTATCGCAGTATCTGAAGCGGTATGCACCCGATTTTTTCGCTTCTTTGGCGTATTTTATCAAAAATTCCAAATCACTTCGGGAAGCATCTTCCGCATTAACTCCGACAATTAAAGCACCTTTGTCTATTGCGCATTCAACGGCTTCTTTTGTCATTTTGATAATATCATCGGGGGTCTTTTTCCCCAGATATTTGCCGTTAATCATTTGTTCGGATGTGGATTGCGAAAGGTTTACATATTTCAATTCCGGAACATTTTTGAAAGATGCTTCAACATCAGATGCTATTCCTCTCATCCAGCCCGAAAGTTTTGTTGTTGAAATAACATTTCTTTTTACAAGTTCAAGGTTTCCGTTAAGGTAATTGAGTTCGTGTTGAGTTGTCGGGAAACCAAATTCAGATTGAGTTATTCCCATGTCATTGAGCATGAGATTAATTATGGTTTTTTGCAGCTTTGCCAAACCCAGACGAGATGTCTGAACCCCATCCCTGTTTGTTACGTCAACAAAATATATTCTGTTATCGCTCATTCGCTATCCTCTTTTATCGATATTGTACCATAAAATAAAACTCCGTGATTTTAACTTATAAATTATTAATTTCTTGATTTTTTGTATTATGTTTATTAAAATACTTATTATACAGGCTTGTTATGAAAAACGATACGGAAATTTTAGATAAAAAAATTACAAAAGAATTTAGAACAGGAAACGTGAAATCTGCCATAGAATTAT
>CAMHMW010000003.1 GCA_946186335.1 uncultured Candidatus Melainabacteria bacterium | reverse complement strand
AGCGAAGAATCTATTATATAAAACAGATTCTTCTGGCTAAAGCCCTCTGAATGACGAGGTTTTTGGTAAATTTGGTGCTAAATAGTATATAATTCCCTGATATAATTGTAGATAAATTATGGGTCGGGGGTTGCCACGACAAATTAGTTCGATAAATATTTATTCAAATTCTTTATTTGTGCTACCATGAAATCAAGGGGGACGATATGTATAATCCGAAATCATCAAAAGCAGAAGAATTTATTGACCATAATGAAGTCCTTAAAACACTTGAATATGCCGAAGAAAACAAAAACAATATTAAATTAATTGATAAAATTCTTCAAAAAGCCCGTTTGGGGAAAGGTTTGACTCATACTGAGGCATCAGTTTTGCTGGCATGTGATGATGAAGAAAAAAATCAGGAAATTTTTTCTCTCGCCCAAAAAATTAAGGATGATTACTACGGAAACAGAATAGTGCTTTTTGCACCTTTATATCTGTCAAATTACTGTGTAAACGGTTGTGTATATTGCCCTTATCACGCAAAAAACACCCATATTCCACGCAAAAAAATGACTCAGGACGAAATAAGAGAAGAAGTTATTGCCCTGCAAGATATGGGTCATAAGCGACTTGCAATAGAAACAGGAGAAGACCCCGTTAATAACCCTATAGAATACGTTTTGGAATCATTAAAAACCATATATTCAATACACCACAAAAACGGTGCTATCCGCAGAGCAAACGTAAATATTGCGGCAACAACGGTTGAAAATTACCGCAAACTTAAAGAAGCAGGAATTGGCACTTATATTCTGTTTCAGGAAACTTATGACAAGACCCGATATGAAAAACTCCACCCGACAGGTCCGAAACACGATTACGCATACCATACGGAAGCGATGGACAGAGCAATGACAGGCGGAATTGATGATGTCGGTCTTGGTGTTTTATTCGGGTTATCAACTTATAAATATGAATTTACGGCTCTTTTAATGCACGCCGAACACTTAGAGGCGGTATTTGGAGTAGGTCCTCACACAATTTCAGTTCCACGTATCAGAAGGGCGGATGATATTGACCCGTCTGCATTTAAAAATGGAATTGATGATGATACCTTTGCAAAAATTGTTGCCTGTATCAGAATTTCCGTACCATATACAGGAATGATAATTTCTACAAGAGAATCAAAAAAATGCCGTGAAAGAGTTTTACAGTTAGGTGTTTCACAAATCAGCGGGGGTTCAAAAACCAGTGTCGGCGGATACGCTCATCCTGAGGATGAATCGGAAGAAGAAACCGCACAATTTGATGTAGAAGACAGACGTACCCTTGATGAGATAATTAAATGGCTTATGGAACTGGGATATGTTCCGAGTTTCTGCACCGCATGTTACCGTGAAGGCAGGGTTGGGGACAGATTTATGGAAATCTGTAAAGACAAACAAATTCACAATTTCTGCCACCCGAATGCTATTATGACCCTGAAAGAATATCTGGAAGATTATGCTTCAGATGAAACCAAAAAAGTCGGAGAAGAACTCATAAAACACGAACTTACGACCCTTTCAAACAAAAAGGTTGAAAGTATTGTGGAAGAAAACCTTGTTAAAATTGAACAGGGTGAACGTGATTTCCGCTTTTAAAATTTACGCTTGTTTGTCGGCAAATTTCTTGGCACCTTTGTTTGCATAATGGTCTGTAATCGCACCGAGTGTCAAACCTCCGAGAGCACCGACAACCATATTGAACGCTAACATCTTAAATGAGAAGTGGCTTGTACCTTTTATTGCCTTATTTATTGCATTTAAAACAGGTAATGCAACAACCCCGAGGGCTGCACCGTATTTTTTACCGATGTTTGTCTTCTGGTAAACTTTTCCGTTACGGGTTAATTCTGCATCATTATTATCTTTTACAATATCCTGAGTAGATTTATTTTGTGTATTTTTTGCAAAATCCGAACGTTTATCATTTATAAATTTATCAATTAATGCTCCGCAGCCCGCATAAGCAGCAATTGTAACAGGAACAGTCCACAAATATTTTTTTCTTGCCGATTTCAAAACATCACCGGCTTCATTTAATTCGCTTTTGACCTGTTCTGCTTCAATTCCGTCAACCAATTCTCCTACAAAACTTTTTGCACGATTAACCAAACCGTTTGCAATTGAACCGGTAGTGAGCGTATATACAGCGCCTGCACCTGCAACAGTTGCACCGGTTTTTAACCCCGCATGGGTTGTAAACGAATTTGGGGTCTGTTCTTTCTTTTCTTCATTCTGTTTAAACGAAATTCCTGACTGTGCTAATTTGTAATTTTGAACTGATAACATATTTTTCTCCTATTTTGGACTTTGCAGAAACTATAAACAATGTAAAACCTGAAATTTGCTCAAGTATTACAAATTTTTAACATTTATATTTTGTCAGATTTTCAGTTAAATATCGAGGGTCAAACAGTTGATTTTTAATTTTTGTAACGATATAGAATGTTACACTAAGAAAGATTAAAAGTTCCGTCATTCTTAGCGAAGCGAAGAATCTATTATATAAAACAGATTCTTCGGGCTAAAGCCCTCTGAATGACGAAATTTTTAGTATATTTTATGCTAAAAAGTATATAAATACCTTAATTTTTTCTTCCAACCCAGTTGGCAAGAAGTTTTAATGGCGAACGGGTTATTGCAAGAGCCCATGCCGGAACATCCTTCGTTATTACACTCCCCGCACCGACATTCGCTCCGTCATCAATTTTTACGGGAGCAACAAGAACTGTGTTTGAACCGATTTTTACATCATCTTTTATTATCGTTTTTGACTTTTTCTTTGTTATTGCATTGTAGTTAGCAGTAATTGTCCCTGCGCCGATATTTACTCTTTCTCCGAGTTCACTGTCACCGATGTATGAAAGATGTCCGACATTGGTATTTGAATTGATTTTGGCTTTTTTAACCTCAACAAAATTACCGATTTTGATGTTATCACAAATTACGACATAACCTCTCAAATGCGCACAAGGACCTATTTTACAATTCTTACCGATAATATTTTTACCTTCGATATAAGTTGAGGGATAAATAATTGTATCCTGTCCGATTTCGGTATCAGGGCTAATCCATGTACTGTCAGGGTCAACGATTGTAACTCCTTGCTCCATATATTTTTCAAGGTTTCTGCGGTTTATCATTTTTGTCGCCTGTGCAAGATGTAGTCTTGAATTTACTCCGAAAATTTCTTCGCTGTTTTCCAAAACATAAGCATTAACTTTTAATTTTCTTGATTTTCCCCATTCAATTATATCTGTCAGATAATATTCACCCTGAGCATTATTGCTTTTTAAATCAGAAAATGCAGCCCTAAACTTTTTCCAGTCAAAACAATAAATTCCTGCATTTACCTCTTTTACGGCTTTTTGTTCTTCTGTTGCATCTTTTTCTTCAACAATACATTTCAGGGAATTATCTTCTTCTCTGATTATTCTGCCGTAATTTGTGGGGTCGTCAAAAATCGTACTCATTACGGTTAAATCAGAATTAATTTTTTCGTGATAAATAACAAAATCATTAAGCGTTTTTTCGGTTATAACAGGGGTATCCCCACAGAGAATCAAAACCATTCCGTTATATTCATCAAGTTCCGGACAAACCATAGAAACAGCATGACCCGTTCCCAGTTGGGGTTCTTGTAAAACGGTTTGGGCTTTTGCATAATTATCATCAACAAATTTTGAAACTTCTTCGGCGTGATGTCCGACAATTACATATTGTCCGCTTGTGATATTTTTTACATTATCTAAAACATAACCGAGTAAAGGTTTTCCCATAATTTCATGCAAAACCTTGGGTGTAGTTTCGGATTTCATTCTTGTACCTTTTCCTGCTGCCAGAATAATAGCTTTTAAATCTTTCATTGTTATTTTCTCCACATTTCCCCAGACCATTTTCGCAAAAAAATATATTATGTGCAAGTATTATCGGGAAATTGTTAAAAATTTTCCGTTTTAAAATTTTTTTATAATAACTCTTAATTTTTATCAAAAAGTCTATTGATTAAAAAAATCCGTTGATGTTAAATAATGCTATGAGAAGACGGATTAAAGCAGTAATAATTTTGGGGTTTATAATAGCAACATTGTTTGCCGTAAACAGCATCTATGTTTCAAATCATAATCCGTTACTAAATGTTCAGCAAAATCAAATTAATAAAACAAAAACTTCCCCCCAAAAATTGTTTGACTATACATGGCAACTGGTCAGAAACGAATACTATGACCCGAATTTTAACGACCAATACTGGCTCAGATGGAAAAAACATTACAGCGGAAAAATTAAAACATCCGACGATGCAAAAGTTGCCATAGATTCAATGATAGCAAGTCTTAATGACCCCTACTCCCGATTTATGACAAGGGATGAATTTTTAAAACAAAATGAAACTATTACTTCAAAATATTCGGGTATCGGAGTGAATATCGTCAACGAATCGGGGAAAACCAAAATTATAAGTGTTTTGGAAAATACTCCCGCACAATTTGCGGATATTAAGGTTGGAGATATAATCGTTTCTATTGACGATATAAAAGTCAGCGGATTGTCACTTGCAGAAGTATCCAATCTTGTTAAAGGCCCTGTGAACACTTTTGTTGATATTGATGTTTTACGGGACAATGAAATTATTAAAAAGAAAATTATCAGAAAAGAGATTACCGTAAAAACTGTTAAAAGTTCAATACAAAATGACATCGGTTACATTCAGGTATCAAGTTTTATAAGTAATTCAACCCCGAATGAATTTTTGGAAGCATTAGAAAACACTAATGAAACAAAGGGTTTAATTATAGATTTGAGGGGAAATACCGGCGGACTTTTGCCAAATGCGGTATTTATATCAAATCTGTTTATAGAAAACGGGCACAAAATTGTGAGCATAGTCGGGCGAAACGGTTACCGCTACGATGTTATGGCGCAGGAAAGTGACGTTGACATTAAAAAACCGCTTGTATTGTTGATTGATGGTTCAAGCGCAAGTGCAAGCGAAATATTATCGGGTGCATTAAAAGATTATAAAAGAGCAAGACTTATCGGGACAAAAACTTATGGCAAAGGAATGGTGCAAAAGATTATCTCCATGCCAAATGAAACTGGCATAAACCTTACCGTTGCAAAGTATTTAACTCCCGCAGGAAATGACATAAACAAAAAAGGAATTGACCCTGATATTATTGTTCCTATTACAAAAGAAAATATTGAAGAACAACAAGATCCGCAGCTTGATATGGCAAAATCTGTTTTGGAAGGTTTAATAAGTACAAAATAAAACCACCTTGACAATACCCCATGTCTTGCGTATATTTATAGTACAAAAAGGGATTAAGGCGACATGGCCAAGTGGTAAGGCAGAAGCCTGCAAAGCTTTTATCCCCCAGTTCGAATCTGGGTGTCGCCTTTTTTATTTTTATCCTGATTTGTAAATATATAACAGGAAAATTGACAGAATAGTACGTAAGATTTTACTACAATCTTGATTTATCATATAATTTTAACACATCAATAAATGACAAAACTGAGGCAAATTCGTTAAACAGAGTATCATACTGATGTATGTCATCCACTCGTCCCAAAAGATGGTTCATCTCAAATAAATCTTTTTTTGTTGATAAGAAAATAAGCATTTCATTTCCGTAAACCGTACAACACAATTTATTTACCTTAAAACTTGTCTGTATCTGCATCAGACGGTCAATGAATGCGGTATTCAAAAGATACCGTGCTTCAATTTGTCCTCTTGCATCTTTATAAGTATTATCAGCAAATACTTTGTATTTTTTATTAAATTTATCGGATTCAAGTGTTACCCGTTCAAAATAAGCAGGAGCTTTCAGGGAAGAATTATGGGTATAGATAAAAACTCTTGTATTTATTATTTTATTTAACTTAAATTTCATTACAAGACCTTTAAACATACTGTGATAGGTATGATATTTGTCGTTGGCGTTCCACCCGAAATCCGTTTCATTCATAATAAATTCAACATCATTATAATTTCCGACAAAAACATCGTCATCCGTACGTTCTGTTATATCTCTGGGTAAAAGTTGACAGCCTTCAAAAACGGAGTTAGGAATAATTTTGTTCATATCGTCTGTCGTTTCGCTTATGGTTTCTACATCCACATCGGAAAGGTTTGTAAAATCTATATCCAAAGTATTGTCATATTTTCTGCAATAATGAATATCTCCGAATATACCCAGCAAATGCGGAAATAAATTAGCCTTAATTTTGTTCTGATATTCTTTATTTTTGCTTTGAATGGTTGCTATAATTGCCCCGATAAAAAACACTATCGCAAGAACAATATGAAGTTTCAGACAATAATGACGCTCGTTTTTCCCCGGAACAAAACCTAATAACCCCGCAAACAGATAAAAAGCAATAGAACCCCAGCTATACAGACTTTTACGTGCAACCTTTTGGGCATCCTGCCAGTCTTTCAACTGAGTCTGCATAAGAGTTGCAAATTTTATCGCAAATTCATTTTTGTACTTTAATAAACTGTCAAACATAGATTTTCCGTGATTATAATTCCCCAGCTTTTCCTTTGCAGAAAAAATTTTATTGCAGTCGGGCTTTCAGCCCGACATGATTACTTTCTATTTACCGATTTCAAGAGCTCTTTGAGCCATTGTTTTCGTTATATTTACAAGTGCAAGATTGGCTTCATAAGCCCTCTGAGCAATCAACGCATCCGCAATATCAACCATTGCGTTTACGTTTGAGGCTCTGATATAACCGTTTTCATCCGCATCAGGATGACCGGGTTTATATATTTTTTGTCCGAGTGTCGGGTCTTCTACAATACCGGTAAAATTAACACCGCCTGTTAAATACGGCAGGGTTCCGACCCCGAATACATCTTCTTTCATAACATTCATCAAGCCATGAAATGAATTATCATCAACCGCTGTCAGGACAGGAATTTTTCTGACATAATTCGGAGTATCAAGGTTTGCGATGTTTTTTGCGTGAACATCAATACGTTTTCCGTGAACTTTCAGTGCTTTTGCACCTATGTCTATTGATTCCATTATACCCATAATTAAATCACCTGCCTCAATTACTTACCTACGTTAACAACCGTTTTCATTTCGGTTATTATATTTGACATTCTGCGTGTTGCCATTGAATACATGATTGAATTTTCCTGCATTTTCAAAAGTTCATCTGCCGCTTTAATCGGTTCTTCGGAACGGTCTGCAATAATTGCGGAAGGTCCCAATTTGCTTGACAATTTTGTTTCCAGAGGAGAATTCATTGTTCCCAAATATTGACTGAAATCAATATCCTGTCTGATATAACCGGGGGTATCAACGTTCGCAACATTTGAACCCAAAGCACGTTGTCTTTGTGCTATCAAATCCATCATTAATGATACTTTACCTATACTGTCTGACGGTGTGTACATTACCTATTATGCCTCCCTTATGTTAATTGCTTTGTTATACATATTATCCGCAAGTTTTAACATCTGCATACTTGCAAGCATTGATGCGTTTAATCTGAGCATATCCGTTGCGGAACGATAAATACTTACGTTTGACATTTCCAAATTGTTCTGTCTGAAACAGTCATGGTCTTTTACCAATCTTGCTTCTCCGGCTTCATCGGTTGGTTTAAGACGGTTCATATCACCTAATTCCATGCCTGCGGGGTTGTCAAATCTTACAAGCGGAATTGTTCCGATTTTTTTCGGTTTGTCACCTCTTGCATCATAAGCGAATACTTCACCGTTTTTCTTTATTTCAAACTTAAAGCAGTTTGTCGGAATTTGGATACCCTCGCCGACTATCCAACCGTCACGTGTGACAAGATAGCCGTTTTTACCTTGTCTGAATGCCCCGTCCCTTGTATATTGAACCTCACCTGTTTCAGAGGTTACGGGAATATAACCCGCTCCATCTATTGCTACATCATAAGGATCAGAGGTTATTCTGATAGAACCCTGTGTATAATTTGTCTTGACAGAACCGGTTAAATATCCGTCCTCTTTTAATATCTGTTCAAAAGTTATGTTTTTATAACCTGTTGTCTGAACATTTGCAAGGTTATTTGCAATTTGTCCGAAACGTTCAAACTGTACCAGTGCGTTATTTGTACCTTTTGAAATTATACCTTGTAAATTATACATTCTTCTACCTCTTTCTATCTTTCCCCCGCCCTATGGGAGAGGGTTGAATTTCTTTGTGGACTCAGAAATTCGGGTGAGAGTTTTTTACCCTCTATTGACTTAATTGCGAAATTGATTTGCCAAGTACCGAATTTTGAAGCATAAACATCTGTCTGTTTGCATCAAAATTCTTTATAACAGGCATTAACGATAAAAATTCCTGCTGCAATTCCACATTTGAAAATTCGTTATAACCCTGCTTGACATTAGGCTCTACTACCGCAATTCCGTTATGGTCAACCACTCCGATATGACCTATTTTTATAGGTTTACCGTTTTTTTCATCAATTAGTGTTACTTTGCCTGTTCTGTCCACTTTGACCTGTTTCAAATCCTGCGGAATAAACGGAAAAACTATCGGAACACCTGCATCTGATAACACCTGAGCATTTTCCAGAGTTACAAGAGTACCGTCTTTTGCTATCTGAAAACGTCCGTCACGGGTGAGTTTTACCCCGTTTTTATCTTTTGTCTGAAAATAACCCTTATTTGCAAGCGCTATATCTAAGGGATTTTCAGAAACCGCTATACGTCCGACTTTATCATCTCTGGTTTTTGACAGAGCATGAACACCCAAAAATTCCGCAAATGATGATACAACAGCCTCTCGCCGTTGATAGCCGACCTTATCAAATCCGCTTATATTTTCGTTTGTTATTCCGACTATTTCACTGTCTAAGTGCATAGCACGTATTGATGCGGTTATTCCGCTGTCATCGTACTGTATTCCGCCATTTAGTCTTATGCTCATACTCTACCTCTGCTTTTTATTAATATTGTCGGCCGAAACGGTTTTTTCCTTAATCTTTTTGGTAAAAATCGTACGTTTGGAGGACATTTTGCATGTATTTAATGACTATTTTTGAAAAGTCAAGAGGGGGGGTTAAATAATTGAAAATTGAAAGTGGAAAATGGAAAATTTTTACAAAGTGTTTTTGTTGGGCAAGTATGCTCAACTTACATAACCGTGCTTTCAGCCAGACAAAATACTTATAATTTATCAAATCCGGGAGAATATGAGGGGAGTTTCTTGTATCCTTCGTTCTGCAATACCGCTTTTTTAATATACTGGCTTGGTTTTCCCGCCTGTCTGCCTTTTTCCAAAAGTTTTTTAAGAGTATTTTCACGTTTTACAAGCGAGTTAGATTCCTGATTTGCTTCCGGATAGATTTTTAATATATCATCCCAAACAACTGCTTCCATAGTCCATGCATAAGTTTCTTCCGCAAGTGAATTAAATTCGTCCTGATGAAGTGCCTCATGAGCAAGCAAAGCCGCAATAGCTCCTGCCGGTGCATCTTTGTGTTTCTGATTTATATAAATGTATAAATTCTTGCCTTTTTTCCACCCGAGAGCATCAAATGTTGCATATTCCTGATTTATCTGTCCCAGATTACGAAACTCTATTTTAACGGGTTTTTGTGAAAGATTATTTCCCAAAATAGCGTTACGGGAGAACATTCCTTCGGTATCTTTAAGCATATCAAGAGCAACGTAAAACACTTCATCCTTGCCGACTTCTTTGTAATTCGGGGTAATTTGTTTTATATATTCGGGGGTGTATTTTGCGGGATACTGATGCGGTACAGTTAAATCAGGTGTTTTTGCACCGTATGAAAACCCATGTATCCCTGTGAATATAATTGAAATCGCTAATATTCGTGTTATAAATCTTTTTAAATTCATACTTTCTCTCCGATAGACAGTTATATTCTTATTATATCTATCTTTTTTACAAAGGCAAAAATTTTTGACAAAACTTATAATTTATTAACGATTATTATTTTTTTCTGTTCAACTTAACAAGTTCGGCATATTGAAGTTTGTATTCGGTTGAATTATCAATACTTTCTGCCTCGGCAATATATTCAAGCGCTGTTTTATAGTCTTCTTTCTGCTTATAAAAATCACTCATTTTTTCATAATATTCGGCGTTATTCAAATCGTATAAAATTGCCCTTTTCATACATTCAATGGCTTCTTCCAAATCGTCTGTTTTTTCTCTTACAAGCGCCAGATAATAATACCCCTGTGCGCAGTTTATATCAAGCGAAATTGCTTCCTGTGCATAGTCTTTCGCCAGTTCGTAATCTTCCTTTAATATCGCCGTTTTCGCACCCAATATATTACCCATAATATAATTCGGATTTTTTTTAAGAATTTTGTCTGCTAATTCCAGCGCCTTGTCATAATCTTTTTCTTTGATATAAATTTCAGCCAAATCACTCAGATAACCGAGATTATCAGGGTTTGACTCTATCATTTCTTTAACAAGATTTTCAGCTTTATTATAGATATTCAGTTCTGTATAAATTTTACTCAGCGCACTTTTTGTAAAATCATCCGTCATACCGTTTTTTAGATTTTCTTCGAGAATATTTTTTGCGCCGATAAAATCTTTTTCATAGGCAAGCAAAAGTGCTTTTAAATTGCGTCCCTGAACATGATGCGGATTATTTTCCAAAATCACGTCATTTTCTTGTTTTGCTTTTCCGTAATCTTTCTTATCATAATACAGATACGCCAGAGCATAACGATAGTCTATATTTTGCGGGTCTATATAAAGGGCTTTTTGGTATGCTCTCTGGGCTTCTTCCATCCAACCGTTGTAAAAATACGCATTCCCGAGATTAAAATAATAGACAGAATTGTATTTATCTATATTTGAGGCTTTTGAAAAATCTTTTATCGCCTCTACAAAATTCATATTTTCCAGTTCGAATAAACCAAGATAATTTAATATTTCGGGGTTTTGGGTATTTTTTCCTATTTGGTTAAAAATTTCTTTTGCGCCCTCTAAATCGTTTTCATCAAACTTGATTTTACCGTTTAACAACATAACTTTTTCATCGTTGTTGTCGCATTGGGTGAGTATTTCTTTTGCTTTTTCTTTCTCACCGTTTAAATAAAACGCATTTGCGCATTCAATCTTCACATCATTTGTGTAAAATTCACTGTCTTTGTATTTGTCAAGTTCGCATAATAATTTAAGTTTTGAAAGAATTTTTACAAGTTCTTTGAGGTTTTGTTCATTTGGCTCCATGTCAAAAATCTGGGTTGTAATATTCAGAACACTATCCAAATCGTTTTGGCGTTCTTTTATAACAGCCATTTGTTTTAAACTTTGAATATGCAGAGGATTAATTGAAAGTGCTTTTTCAAAATACTGTAACGCTCTGCCGTAATTTGTCATAAGAAAATAAAGTTCCCCGATTTGAGCAAGAATTGAAACATTGTCGTTTTCAATTTCCAGTGCCTTATAAAGCATCTCAATTGCGGGTTTGTAATTCTTCATCTCTTTAAGTTCAAACGCCTGTTTTATATATTCAATAACCTGTTGATTTTCCATAATAAAGCCCGTTTCTATTCTTCTACAACCTCTGTCGGAATATTTATATGTTCTGCGGTTTGTTCGTCATCCTGAACATCTTTGTCTTTTACCCAAAACGGTTTGAAATTCCAAAAACTTTTTTTCTTAACCGGTTCTTCCTGTTTTTTGTTAATAATAATGAGAACTTCGTCCTCTCCCGCCATTTTCAGATTATTTCTTGCAATACCCTCAAGGCTGTTGTCGGATGTCACAACTTTTTTTTCGTTTTTTAAATCCTGATTTCTCAGCTCTGCCTGTCTTAAAAGGTTTTCAAGAGTCATCATTTTACCTTTGTAGGAAATAATTTTACTTACGTTTAATATCGCACCGTAACCGATTTGGCACAGACAAAAAATCAGTACAATAGTAAAGAAAGAACATTTAAACCCCGTTTTTGCGCCTAAATTTTTTTCTTTCCTTTTTTTTCGAAATTTCTTTTTAGGTATTTGTGATAATTCGTCCGACAAATTAAATCCCTCTATCCTAATTATAAACAAAATTTGAATATCGGACAATAACAATTTTGTAAATAAATATTAATTTGTAATTTTGTATTATTAAAGTTTTTCTCCAAAAGGTCGTTATAGAGCATGAAGTGTATGTAGAATATTGGATAAAGTGTGTATGACAGACAAGATTAATTTGAAACTGGATAACGGAAAATACGGTACTATCGGTTTAAATGATTTTAATAATCAGGTAAAGCGTGAGCAGTTAAAAAACAAAAAACATTTACTTATCTTTGACAGACTTGATAACGGCAGCAAAATTCTTGAAGCCGATGAAATTGAAGCGTTCAAAGACCTTATGGCACACTATATCCAAAACGGCAACCTGTCGGGTAATGAGGCAGATAATTTCCTTACGGCAATTTTTGGAGAAAAACCCAAAGATGTAACCCAAAAAGATTTGTTCGGATTTATTAAAGCACTTGCCCAAAAATCAGTAGCGGCAGCAGTTGCAGGCACAATAACAGAAAAAATTACGGATGAAACAGGAAAAGAAATTACCGTTGAAACAATTACAGATGAAAACGGCAACATAACAAAGAATTTCTACAATTCTGACGGAAAGAAAATTAAACAGGAAAAAACTGTTGACGGAGAAACCATGACCGTTGAATATGACGGCAAAGGTAATACAAAGGTTATCGTTCAAAACAGGGAAGGTTTTAAATCTTTATCGGAACTTTTCGGAGTTGATAAAGAAGAATTAATGGAATTAAACAAAGATAAAATTCACACACACCCGAGAACAGGAAGAAAATTTTTCCTTGTCGGAGAAGAAATTTTAATTCCGAGAGAAGTTGAGGCAGACGAGGCGATATTAAAAGGAAGAAAGGACAGAGCAGGAGCAATTCAGGACTGGATAGACGAACGTAACGGCAGGATTCATCCATCACCGAACCCTACGCCAACTCCAACTCCCACCCCGACTCCTGACCCAACCCCAAGTCCCGATCCAACTCCGACACCTGACCCTGACCCGACTCCAACACCCGACCCTGAGCCGGTGATTGATATTGAAAAAATTAAAAATCAACAAAAAATTAACAAAAAAGCCAAAAAAATCGCAAACAAACTTTATGACATCTGTGATGATAATGCAGCAGCAATAGATAAAGATATTTTCTGGAAAGAACTGAATAAAATCAATAAAGATAATATTGTTGCCGTTCTTGACAATTACGACAAAGTTGTGGAAGAAAAACGTACAGATTCTTCCCTGTTAGATACAATATGTTCAGAAGTCGGAGCATCAAACGACAACAGAAAAAAAGCCTGCAAAAAAGTATTTGATGCTATGGCACAAGCCGCAAGAGAAGCGGGAGTACCCGAAGAAGAAATTAAACACGCAAAGAAAGAATTTCGCAAAAGTTTACAACACGAATTTGACAAAATCGGCAGAGTAAACACAAAAGATATGGAAAAATCGCTCGATTTCTTACGTGGTGCAACCGCAGCCGCAAAAGTTAACGCACGGGGCGGAGTTCCGGAAATGACAACCTCCGAAGCCATTAAAGCATTTATTGAAGGCGAAGACGGACTTGTTGCGATGAACAAAGAAGTACAGAAAATGTATAAAGACGCAAGAGAAGAAGAAGGCTGGGTTGCCAAAGCAGGCGATTCTATCTGCGGACTGTTCGGATGCACAACAATAGAAGATATGGATGCCAAACTGGGCAAATATGCAAAAGATGTTAAAAAACTTGAACAGGCTGCAAAAAGCGGAGATGAAGAACAATTCTTAAAGTTATATAAAAAGATTTTCGGAATTGATTTTAACCCGAAGGCAATTCAGGCTCGCCAAAAAGCAAAAGAAAATCTTGAAGAAGCCGCAACTTTTGATGCTTCGGCAAAAGCCTTTGAGCAACTTGAAAAGCAAACAAAAGATATGGATTTTAACAAACTTTCAAAAGAAATGAAAGACAAACTGAAATTCTCTGATGAAGAACTTGAACAGGTTATAACAAACTACGCTCAGGCTAACAATATGAGTGCTACAAGCGATGAAGAAAAAGCGGCTGTTTTGAGAGATTTTATAAAAACATCAAAAGAAAAATATGAAGAAGAATTTTTGAAACTCTCTGACGGCAAGACAATTGAGCAAATGACAAAAGATTTGGAGTTGTTAACAAAAGCCGCATACGGAACAAACGATATTGTAAAAGATGTTATGCAATTCAATGAAAACCAATTAATGACGGATATGATAACCTCAGCAGGTTTTGAAATTGCTGGAACAATTGCCCTTCAGTTTATACCGGGTGTCGGACAACTTGCGACGGCAAAACTTGCTGTCAGTGCGGCAAAATGGGGTGCAAAAGGTGCAAGAATTGCAAGTGCGGCAAATAAAGTTTCAAAAGGTTTCGGAGCATATACAAAATTTGCAAACTCATCAAAAGCCGCAAAAATCGCAACACAAATGGGAGCAGCAGGGGTTGCAACCGCAGCCGTAAACTTCTCAAACAAAAAAGATGTTGAAGAAACTTTACGCAAAACACTGATGAATATGTCATTTGCAGGTGTTGGTGCAGCATCGAGTATGTTAGCCCCAAAACTTATGGAAGCATTTGGAATGAGCAGTGTTGTTGCAACAGAGGTTGCGGAAGAAATTATAAATACCGCAGGTGCGTACGGAATTACAAAACTTTCGGGAAGTGATTATACTACTCAGGACGGTTTTATTGACTTTGCATCAGGTATTGTAATGTCAAGAATTTCCCACACCAAACTGCATAAACCGACATCTCCTGATGTTGATTTTCACCCCGATGTTGACCCCACGATTACAAAGCCCGAAATAGATATAGATACTGATATTGATATACCTACCCCCGAAAAACCGAAGAAAATAAAATTTTTCGGGGAAGATGTTGATGTAGTCGGAATTGAAACAAATAAAAAAGGTCAGAAGGTTCTTGTGACCGATGATGGATTTAAAATTACCGTTGATGATAATAATATGCCAATAGCAACCCATAACCCCAAAACAGGCGAAACGGCAACTTATAAATATGACAGCAACGGTGAATTTGAAAGTTCTGTCACCAAAAACAGTCAAAATAAAATTGTCAGCGAAACCGAAAAACAGGGAACTGACTGGATAGAAAAAGATTACAAAAAGGGTAAAGAGTTTTTACTCGGTTCGGATAAGCAAACCATTCTTGTTGAAAGATACATGAAACTTTCGGAATATCCGCCAAACGCTCTTATACCCGACCCTGCAACATTCTCTAAGAACTTAGCAGAACAAATTGACAACTGTAAAACCGAAAAAGAACTGAATGATTTAATATTTGAGTACGATTCGTATAAATCACAATATGGTGCAATATTAGACAATGATTTGGTTGATAAGTTTAATCTGAAAAGCAGTGAACTGAAGGCTCACACTTCCACAACTCCGCATCAGCCAAAATCAAAAATTATTACAGACCCATCTTTTGAAAGCAAAATAAAATGGAAAGATTTTAAAAATAACGGCAAAAACGGACTTCCGTTAAAGTATCCTCATGATACCTTTATTTCTGATTTGGAACAGGCGCTAGATTCCCTGTCACCGGCTGAAAAAGCAGCAGTCATGAAAGATTTTAATATAGAATTTGTGGCAAACGGTTCCAAAAAAGAACTGAAAGGTATTCCTAACCTTGATGCGAAAATTAACTCCCCCGCACATCAAAAGATTATGGATTTACTGAACAAATATGCGAAAGAAAATGAGATAATTATTTCTCCAGCATCATTAAAGCAGGAACTTGAAAACTTTATACAGGATGTTCCGGAATTTAGCTTTATGATTGGTAAAGCACAAAACGGTATTCATTCATACAGTTTGGATATTCATACCTTAGAAAATCTGAAAAACGCATTAAAACAGGTTGAAACTTCATATCCGCTGATGTCTGCCGAAGACAAAGAAATCTTGAAAATGAGTATCCTTTTGCACGATATTGGTAAACAATTCAAAGGTACTGGTATTTCAGATACGGGGCATGCGGCTCTGAGTAAGGCAATGACAGAAAAAATCCTTGAACGGTTTAATTATCCTCAGGCAACAAAAGACCGAATTTTAAATCTTATTGAAAATCATCACTGGTTTAAAGAATTTAACAAGGGTAATATGTCTGCTGATGATGTAATCAACATGTTTGGCTCTGATTTGTCGTTGGCAAAAATTATGGCAAAAGCCGACCTTGAAAGTGTCAGTGATACATTCCACCTGACAGTATTGGATCCGAGCAAGACATTAACCCAATATGAATACGATAAATTACTTAAACAAAAGATGGATTCAATTAAACCGTCAGCCGGCACATTTATCGGTCACGAACTTTCTATCGGCTTGTTAACCAAAGGTGAAAAATATATTTTAGATTCTTCTAAGGTTGATAAATTGATTTTGGGTAACAACGGTTTTGAATTTGACATAAATGACCCTCAATTCAAAAAACTTTGTAACCAGTTAAATGAAGGTGAATCCTTTGCCATCGGCTGTACAAACCCGAACACAACTTATGCCGATGTAAAACTGCAAGTCGGTAAATATGAGGACGGAGTCGGGTCACACCATATTGTTGTAACCAAGAAAAACGGTCAAATCATAATTGAGCCGAGAAAAGATGTTACCGTTGTGAAAGATATTAAAACAAAAGTAACCTCCGACCCTGTTTTAAAAGCCGAAATTGACAAGATGAGAGCAAAAGCAACCAAAATTTCAACAAGAACATTTGATATTAACGGCAAAAAAGTTCCGTTTGAAATTCTGGAAGGAACTCAGGGCGGTTCAAACCCGGGATTCTTTGCAATTAACAAATTAACAGGTGAAATGTTCTATGTCAAAAAAGGCGGTTCACAAAGTAAGGCAGAACTTCTTGCAGCACAATTGTACAAAGAAGCAGGCTGTAACGTACCTGAAATAACAACTTTTAAAGATACAGACGGTTCAATAGGTACAATGAGCAAGTACGAACCGGGATTAACCCCGATTACATCAGCCAATGCTCTTGTAAATGACCAGTTTGGTATGGATGTTTTAACTGCAAACTGGGATGCGGTTGTTTCAAATAACACCTGTCTGACAAAAGACGGTAAAGCGATTTGTATTGATACTGGCGGTACATTTGACTTCCACGCACATCAAAACTCAAGCAAACCGTTTACAAATATTCCTATGGAATTGTTGACCTTCTTTGACGGCCACAACTCAACCGCTGCACATATTTACAGCAAATTAACAAGAGAAGATTTAATCAAAACTCTTGAAAAAGCGGTTTCTCTAAAAGATAAAGATATCTCATCATTAGCATCAGGTGCCGGCGTACCTCACTATGCAGACATTTTAATCAAGAGAAAGAAATTCTTAAAACAGTTTCTTGAAGAACTGAAAAAAGACCCGACACCTATGGGAGCGGATAAACACGCATTCATTCAGAAAAAATATGGTGCCGCATTAGAAAAAATGATTGAACAGGCAAAATCTGACGGGGATTTGCAAGATATAACACAGGCTCTTGATAATATTCAGGATAAAAATCTCAAGATGAAGCTTCAGGATTTAGTCCAGAAACAGGAAGCAAAACTTGCGGCTATTGCACCTAAACCGAAATATTTATCCGAAGTTCAAATTCAGAATATGCTCAAAAAAGCAGGATTTACACAGGATTACTCGGGTAATCTAACTCTGAAATTTGACAATACTGCAAAAACAAAATATGAAAAGCTATATGGTTCATATCAATTAGGTCATATTATCAACAAATTAGAAATGCCTTTAACAAGTACAGACATTAAAAATATTCAAACTATGATAAATGAAGCAAGCTTAGTAATGAACATTAAAAATTTGGATATGCAACAACTTGTACTGGTATATCAAAATGTAAAATCAAGCGGATTATTCCATTCGGCTGATATGTCACCCTCAAAATGGGCAAGTATTTTGACTATTGCAACAACAAAACCAATATCGGCAGATGCTCTTGCTGCATTACATTCATTTAAAGGAAGTTCTACAAGTATCAACCATGCCTTATCAGAACTTGCAAAAATTCCGCCGGGACATGTTTCTCCGCATGTTCAGGCACAAATTGATGCAATTCAGAGTTATTTGAGTACTCAGATATTACCTGAGTCTATTAAAGTAACCCGTGTTGAAGGATACTACGGCTCAGGCAACCCCTACGGTTGTTTGCACACCGCAACATTACCTGACGGCACTCCTCTTGATAAAGCCTTAGAGCAAGCAAGACTTGCAGGCGGTCAGGCAATTAAAGATATGGAATATAAAGTCAACGTCCAAACTATTGCATCCGGTGAAAATCTGACCGCTACAAACGAAAGATTTACCTCCACAAGAATTGCAGATAGCGGTAGCGGCAAATCCGGTTCCGGTAAAATTGTCTGGGATTTGACTATTGAAAAAGGTTCAAAAGGTTGTTATCTTGAAGGTAATAACATGGACGGCAGTATTAACTCAGAAAAAGAATTTATATTGCAAAAAGATAGTAAATTTGTTATAACAGGTATCAAATGGGATCCGTCTATTGATAAATGGCGTGTAACAGCAAAAGTACATAACTAATTTGAAAGGTTTTATAAATGACAGAAAAAGAAGAAAAACAATACAACCCCTCAGAAGATGATATGGGCACAGTCAAAGTAAAAAAACAAAAAGTTCAGTTTTACCCTGAGGATTTGGCAAAACTTGAAAAAATGTCACAAGATGAACAAATTGACTTTGCAATAAAACTTCGGGAAGAAGGTCGTTACGTGATAGTATATGAAGATTAAACAAAGGGATATTTTATGAAACGACTTAAAGTTCAAAAAATTGAAAATTTGTATATCAGACGAAACACAAATAAAGTACAAAAACAAAAAATAAAACTTCCGGAGCAAAAGCCCGATACCTTTGAACACCAAAAACCATATAATCCGTTAGAAGATGATATGGGTAATGTTCAAATGAAATGGCAAAAGGTTCAGTTTTATCCTGAGGACATAGAAAAATTGAAAAAAATGTCACAAGATGAACAAATAAAATATGCAATAATGTTGAGAGAACAAAAGCGATATAAGGTTATAAAAGAAGAAAAATAAAGAAAAAGAATGAATTATGAGTAATAGTAAAGTGAAAACGGGCGGACTTTGAAAAAAGTCCGCCTTATATTTTGTGTTATAATATCAGATATGTTTACAATAAATGAGGATTTTATTTCACCTGCCTATGAGGAATTCCGCCATAGTGTTAAAAGCGGGAAATCTTTTGCCGTCACGGGTTTAACCTCTGTTTTGAGATTATTTTTGCTATACAAAATTCGTGCATATTCGGGAAAAAAAGTTTTATTTATAACCTCCACCGAACAATCCGCTCTCAAATATCAAAGCGATATGCAAACAATTTTTTCGGCTGACAGTTCGGTTTTCCCGTTTCAAAATATTTCTATGTATGAAACTGTCGGACAAAATTTGTATGACTATTCAGAACAAATCAAAATTCTTCAAACACAACCCGATATTGTAATAGCACCTGTTAAATCTGTTTTGGAAAAATTCCCCGATAAAGACTTTTTTAAAAAAAACACCCTGAAAATTAAAGTCGGAGATACTCTTGATTTAAAAGATTTTGCGCAAAAACTTATCTCTCTCGGGTTTAAAAGAGCAACAATGGTTAATGATATCGGGGAGTTTAGCATAAGAGGGGATATTGCAGATGTTTACGCACCTGACAGAAATCCCGTCAGAATTGAACTTTGGGGAGATGAAGTTGTTGACATAAGATATTTCAACAACGAAACACAAAAATCAATTCAAAAAACAAAAGAAGTAAAGATTTTACCCGTATATAAATTTACCATTGACGGAAAAGAAGATATTTTGAAATCTTTACAACAAAACGAGGATGAAATTCCGGATGAGGGCTATTTCAACGGAATTGAGGTTTATCAAAATCTTTTTAATAAAAATCTGATAAGTATTTTAGATTATTTTGAAGATTATATTCTCGTATTTGATGAAACTACCGAAATCTATTCCAAATACGAATTTTTGGACGATAACTTTAATAAACAACTGGAAGAAGCGATAAAATTAAATCTGGTTTCTGATAAAACCTTTGGAAAAAATCATTTCACATTTGAAGAATTTTTACGCAAAACCTCCTATTTTACAAAAATTGGTCTGAATAATTTTATAGACGGACAAATGGGCGATTTAATCGAATTTAATTCTCAACCGTTACGCAATTTTGAAGCAAATATTGACCTGATATCAGATTTTATAAAAGAGCATAAGGGTTATAAAACAATTATTGCAACCGATTACCCTGAGCGTGTGAAAGAAATTCTTGCGGAAAAAGATATTTTTGATATGGAATATTCTGAAAGTATCGTTCATGGCGGATGTATTTTGGAAGATTTTAAAACCGTTGTAATGACAGACAGAGAACTCTTTAACAAGCGTTCAAAAGAGATTACGGCATCAAAAAAATCATATTTTAAAGAAAAACCCGAATATATTGAAAACATAAACGATATTAAACCCGGAGAATTTGTAGTTCATTCAATTCACGGTCTTGGAATATATAAAGGACTTTCAAAACAGGAAATTGACGGTCAGTTAAAAGATTATCTGACAATAGAATACGCAAACAAAGACCGTCTGCACATACCCGCAGAACAAATAAATCTTCTTTGCCGTTACAGAGGTTCTGGTAACATAAGACCGAAGCTATCTAAAATGGGCGGTCGTGACTGGGAAAATACAAAAGCAAAAGTTAAAAAAGAGGTTGAAATTGTTGCTTATGACCTGTTACGACTTTATGCAAGACGTAAAATGCAGCAGGGAATACAATTTTTACCAGATACAAACTGGCAGATAGAAATGGAAGAAGCATTTGAATATGTTGAAACTCCTGACCAGTTAAAGGCTATTGAACAGGTTAAAGCCGATATGGAATCCGAACAACCTATGGACAGATTGATATGCGGAGATGTCGGTTTTGGGAAAACCGAAGTTGCGATGAGAGCAATATTTAAGGCGGTTACCTCAGGTAAACAGGTTGCTGTTGTTGTTCCGACAACAATTCTTGCCTTGCAGCACTATCAAACAATATCTGAAAGATTTAAACCCTTTGGAATTGGGGTAGAACTTTTATCTCGTTTCAGAACAAAAAAAGAACAGAAAGAAACAATTAAAAATCTTGCAACCGGCAAATGTGATGTTGTCATAGGCACTCACCGATTATTGCAGGACGGAATAGTTTTCAAGGATTTAGGGCTTTTGGTTATTGACGAAGAACATCGTTTTGGGGTTCGTCATAAAGAAAAAATTAAATCTTTACGGGAAAATATTGATATAATTTCAATGTCAGCAACTCCTATTCCCAGAACACTTTATATGTCGTTATCAGGGATTAAAGATATGTCTGTTATAAACACTCCGCCTAAAAACAGACTTCCTATTAAAACCTTTGTCGGCGAATGGAATGAAAATACGGTTAAAAATGCCATAATTCACGAACTTGACAGAGAGGGACAGGTTTTTTACCTGTATAACAGAGTTGAAACAATCAGAGAATTTAAAACCATTTTGCAAAAAATTGTTCCCAATGCCAGAATTGCCATAGGTCATGGGCAAATGGACGAAAAAGAACTAGAGGAAGTCATTGTTGATTTTGCAAACCACGAATATGATGTTCTTCTTGCGACAACAATCATTGAAAACGGTATTGATATTCCGAATGCAAACACAATGATAATTCATGATGCAGACAGATTCGGACTTGCACAACTATATCAGTTAAGAGGACGTGTAGGACGTTGTGAACGTCAGGCATATTGCTACTGTTTGTATAAAAAATCAAAAGAAATGACAAAAGATGCAACAGACAGACTAAAAGCCATAAAAGAATTTACGACACTCGGGAGCGGTTATCAAATTGCACTTCGTGATGTTGAAATTCGCGGAGTGGGTAATATTTTAGGAACAAAACAGCACGGACACATGATAAATGTCGGTTTTGACACCTATTGCGAACTTTTGGAAGAAACCGTACACGAATTACAGGGAGAAAAAGTTAACAAAACTAACCCGACAATAGTTGATATTAACGTAACTGCATATATTCCGGATGAATGGGTGGGTTCAACCGAACAAAAAATGATAGAATACAAACGTCTTGCTGATGTAAAATCTCCCGTTGAGCTTGATTATATTGTGGAAGAATGGAAAGACCGTTTTGCAAAACCGCCGGAAAGTGTTGAAAATCTGATAAAATTAATTCGTTTAAGATTATCCGCAACAGAAGTCAGAATTTCTGCTATTCGTGAAGTTCAGGACAGCATAAGAATTTATACTCCATATTCAAAACCAGAATGGAACATCATTCAGGCAACACTGCCGCATAATATTTCTAAAAAAATTCGATTTACAATTGCACCGAAAACATGTCAAGAAGGTATTTCTATCTTAGTTTTAGACACTTCTTATGTAAATTTTAATGAAGTATTTAACATTTTGACAGATTTGTTTTATTATATATTTAAAGTTAGTCACGAATACTAGATAAGAAAGAGGGATATATTCATGAAAACAAAAAAAATACTGGCTACACTGGCTCTTTGCACAATTTTATTTACCGGTTGTGCCGTAAAAGATCAGAACGCAATTATTAAAATTAACGGTAAGGCTATTTCTCAGGCAAAATATGACCAAATGATTGATAAAACACTCAGTTCATCACCTATAGGAAAAATGGGCGATTTAAAAGCCAATAAAGACGGCTTTTTATATCTTATGATGGAACAACAGGTTATCAATCAGTTAATATTACAGGAACTTTTGGATCAGGAAGCAAATGAAAGAGGAATAAAAGTTACCAATAAAGATATTGATGAAGAACTTAAAAGAATTATTGACCAGATAGGCGGAAAAGATATTCTGTTAGAAACATTAAAAGCCAATGATGTAAGCATAAAAGATTTTAAAGAAGATTTGAAAACTCAAATAAAAATGAAAAAACTTGCTGAATCTGTCAAAAAAATCAAAATCAGCGACAAAGACTGTGAAGAATACTACAACAAAAATATTAATCAGTTCAATACCCCTGAACAGGTAAGAGCATCTCACATTCTGATAGCCGCTAACCCTTATCAGATGCAACTTCAATTAACCGATAACGGTAAAAAGAAAATTGAAATTAATGAATTAAAATCAAAAATTGAAAAACAAATGAAAGAAAGAGAAGATCTTGCTAAAAAATTAAATAAGGAACTGAAAGCAGACCCCTCTAAATTTGCACAATATGCAAAAAAATATTCAAACGATGAAATGAGTGCAAAACGTGGCGGAGATTTGGGATTTTTCGCAAAAGACAGAATGGTTCCAGAATTTGCCGAAGTGGCTTTCTCTGCTAAACCCAATACCGTAAGCGATGTTGTACAAACCCAATACGGTTACCACATCATTATGGTTCAGGACAGAAAAGCAGCAAGTACAACACCTTATAAAAAAGCAAAATCTAAAATTAAAGACTTCCTAAAAAATCAGCACATGATTATTGCTCTTGATGAATTAACAACCGCTGCCAAGAAAAAAGCAGAAATTGAATATATGGATGAAAGATACAATCCTGAAAATATTCAAAAGAAATTAAACAAACAGGTTGATGATATAACAGGAAGACAAGTTGAAGAAGCAAAAAAACAAAGTCAAAAATAATACATAACAAAAAGGCTTTCAAAATTGAAAGCCTTTTTTATTACCTAAATTTTTGTAAATGAAACTATACTATTATTAAAGATTTTTTGTAATTTGCCGTGTATATTTGTATGATTAAAGTTATTTTTGTGATAGAGTAATCTTCAAGAGGAGCTTTATGGTAGAAAATACAGATATGTTTTTTGATATTCCTGACGGGTTGTTGGACGAAATCCAGCAAAATATTGAAAATATCATTCGTGATTTTGACGTTCCGGAAGAAGATAAACTCGAAATTATCAGACAGATTAACTTTATTTACACAAGAACAAAATACCTGTCTATAACGGATGACCTGACAGGACTTTCCAACAGACGTTATTTTGAAACCTGTTTTGAAAAAGAATTTTTAAGAACTCAAAGATATAATAACAAACTTACTATTGTAATGTTTGATATTGACCATTTTAAATCGGTAAATGACACCTACGGACACCAGTGCGGAGATTATGTTCTGAAACAGGTTGCCCATGCGGCACTTCAGACTTTTCGTAAAACAGATACCGTCTTCCGTTTCGGCGGAGAAGAATTTGTGGTTATCCTAACCGAAACCGATATTGAACAGGCAAAAATTCCCCTCGAGAGATTTCGCAAAACCGTTCAGACACTTTGTCCGGTTTATGAAAACCAGCAAATTGATGTGACCGTGAGTATCGGAGCCTGCCAGTTTGACGACTCAATAAAAACAAAAGAAGAACTTTTGCACAGAACAGATAATGCTTTATATCAGGCAAAAAATACCGGCAGAAATAAAACCGTTTTTTACGGACAGAATCTTGAATAAATTTTTGCAATAAAAATAGCCGTTGCTACGGCTTTTTTCGGTAAAAGGTTAGTGTGTAGGAGAAAATAAAGAAAAAGAAAATGGATGTTTCCATATTACATGTACCCATTTTTTGGCGAAAAGAAACACTTTTTGCGACATTTTTTACAATTCTTAATGTTTATTTAAAAATAAATATTATAATAAAAGTTTTTGTTACATAGATTTACTCCCGTTTGCATTTCGCATATTTTTTGGTTAATATATTATTATCAAAACAAGGGGATAAAATGAAAATTGAGGCAAACAATCTAGTAAAAATATACGGAGCAAGAAAAGTTGTAGATGACGTAACTTTCAGCATAAGCAAAGGAGAAGTTGTCTGTCTTTTAGGACCGAACGGTGCGGGAAAAACGACAACATTCTATATGATTGTCGGTTTAATCAAACCTAACGGCGGAAGTATTTTGTTTGACGGACAGGAAATTTCAAAATGGCCGATGCACATTCGTGCAAAAGCGGGTATTGGTTATTTGCCGCAAGAAGCGTCAAGTTTCAGAAGTTTGTCTGTTGAAGATAATTTAAAACTTGTTCTTCAAATGAATGAAAAATTGACAGAAAATGAAAAACACAGAAAACTTGAGGAATTATTATCCGAATTTGGTATAGCAAGACTTCGCAAAGCAACCGCTATTTCATTATCCGGAGGAGAAAGAAGACGTGTAGAACTTGCAAGAGCGCTGGCTGCAAGTCCTGATTTTATCTTGCTTGATGAGCCATTCACAGGTATTGACCCTATTGCTATCGGCGAAATTAAAGAAAATATCAGAAAGTTATCGGAAGATAAGGGTTTAGGGGTGTTAATTACAGACCACAACCCCAAAGCTACACTTTCTATTACAGACAGAGCTTACGTTATATTTGACGGAAAAATTAAAATTCAGGGTAAGAGCAGAGAAGTTGCGAACAATCCTGTCGCTAAAGAGTTCTATTTAGGAAAGGATTTCTCGCTGTAATGAAATTGAGCCTTCCAAAAATAACTATTTATGACTGGTATATGTTCAGACAGGTTGCGATGGCATCGTTAGTTGCAATGCTTTTGTTTACAATTGTCTGGATAGCACCGGAGATTTTGTTAAATACCTTAAAAGAAGCTCTTGCCGGTGAATATTCAATGAAAACGGCGGCTGTGCTTTTGTTTTATGAATTACCGAAAATTTTGGATAAAGCATTTCCTGTCAGCCTGTTATTAGGTACAATTTTTACTTTTGATAAAATGAGTAAAGATTCTGAGATTACCATTTTCAGAGCAGTCGGAATGTCTTTTCCGAGAATTATTGCACCGGTAATTGTACTCAGTGTTATTTTTACGGGTCTGTGTTTTTATACGGGAGATAAGGGGATTGCTATGGCTGCAAACAAAACGAGAGCCATATACGGAAGTGTCCTTACGACCCAGTATATTTACACCAAAAAAGATGATACCGGACACCCTCTGATGGCAATTATTGTTTCAAAATCTTATGAAAGAAAACTGAGAGGGGTTATTGTCCTTGATTTTTCGGCACAGGTTTATAAAGACGTTCACCAGCTGACAAATATTTATTCTGCCAAAAGAGGGTATGCACATGATGATAAATGGGTGCTTAAAGATGTGTCAAATTACAAGATTTCACCAGACGGGATTTATTTTGACATAAAACACCTTGATAAACTGGAGGTTCTTAACGGAAAAGATGCCGAAAACGCATATACTCTTATGACGTATTCGACAATGAAAGAGCGTGATATAACAAATGCTAATCTGAAAAAATATGCTGATTTGTTAAAACACGAAAGTGCTACCGAAGAATATAATTATATTTTAAACAAATATTTGCAGCGGTTTACACATCCGCTTGTGTGTATATTACTGGCAATTTTGGGGTGTTTGTTAGGTTTCAGCAAGCCGCGTGAACAAAGACTGATAGGTTTCACAATTGCAATAGGATGTATTTTCCTTTATTACATAACTCTGCCTTTCTTTGACCTGCTTGCGGAAAAAGAAATTTTGTCACCGTATATTACGTCAACATTCCCGATAATAGCGTTTTCTATTGCTATTTACGGTTTCTACAAAATAAGGGATTTGTAATATGAAAATTTTAAAAGTATTTTTAACGCTTATATTATCATTTATATTTGTTTCGCCTGCATTTGCAAGCATTTCCGTTGACAAAGATAACGGAATATATCATATTGTCCTGAAAGGCGAAAAAATAAAAAAGAAAATCAAATTTGTAACTTCTGAAGATTTGATAACAAACAGAGAGGCACATCTCAAAAGTAAAGCTGCATTGACGGTTAATGCGGGCTTTTTTGACCCCAAAAACAGCAAAACTATTTCTTATGTCGTAACTGACAGAATTACATCGGCTGACCCGATGTTCAACAGTTCTTTGCTTTCAAATCCGTTTTTCAGAATGAATATGAATAAAATTTTAAACCGTTCCGAATTTAGAATTATGCAATGCGGAAACAAATTTGAATATGCAATTGTCGGACACAAAGCAGAAATTCCTTTCGGATGTGTCGTACAAACATCTGCTCAGGGCGGACCTTTGATTTTGCCTGAATTAAGACTTGAGGAAGAAGGTTTTGTAGTAAAAGATGAAGAAGGAAACGTCAAAAGAGAATCTGCATCAGTTCTTCACAAAACATCAAGAACAATAATCGGTCTTAAAGGTACTGACGAATGCCACATTTTGATTATCACAGACGATAATCCGATGGATATGTATGAAGTTCAGGAGTTGTGCAAAAAATTAAACCTTGACAGAGCAATGGGTTTTGACGGCGGAAGTTCAACTTCTATGAATTATAAAAACAGTATCGAAGTTATATCCACCAAAGGGGACGGCGGCGGACGTGTCTTAAAATCATTCATGCTGGTTTATTAACAAAATAAAAAAGGCACTGAAATAGTATCAGCACCCTAAAAGAATGATTATGATGGATGATTCGATTTTTTTATTTTCCCCTAAATTTTCCCCAATTTATAAGATGTTTGTTTGTTATTTTTTCCCGTGTGTTTGAGATTTCCCTTACATTTATATAAAGGTTTTTTGTTATAAAAAATTGCTATATTTGTTATATACTTCTTAATATTTGTTTACAATTCGGGGAGATTCTTTGTCATAAATACTTTTGACCAATGCGTTAAATAACATCGGGTCAACTTCACCCGATTTTACATCCGAATAAATTATAGTAAGCGCCTGTTTTGGTGAAAGTTCGTTTTTATAAACACGTTTTTCGGTCAGGGCGGAATATTTGTCCGCAAGATTAAGTATTTGCAGATTTATATCAGGAATATCGTTTTTATGATGGTATCTGACAAGCCGTAAAACTTCATTGTCAATTCCTGTTGTTCTGAGCATCTGATAACCGAGTTCCGCATGTAAATCCATTATTGCATGTTCCTGCGGAGATAATGCACCATTTTTGTTCAGTATTTCGTTTGGTATAAGGACTTTTCCTATATCGTGAAGCAAAGAACCTTCTTTCAAATTTTTCATATCTACATATTGTTTTAATGCAGGCGGCAAATTTTTGGCGATAGCAACAGAAATTTCCATTGTATCTTTACAGTGGTTATCCCGAAGATTTTGCAATTCCTCCATATTTAATTTTACAGGAATATTATTTTTGTTAAGTATATTTTTAATCTCCGGATTTTGAGAAATCATCTGATTTATCTTTTTTTCATCAAAAAGTACAATTGGTGATGTGCTTTGGAAACTGTCCCCAACACCGTACATCCCGAAATATACCTTTTTGCCGATTTGCACATTGGGGTTTAATGACACACTATTCGTATTGTAACCGGAGATACCTATTCCCACAATAAGACTACACCACACTTACTACTTACTTATATATAAAGTTATTTTTTTGCGGAAATTTGCCTCTGAAATAAAGATTTTGTAAAAAATATTAAGACAAACTTTTTTCGGTGCTAAACTTTAATTATGAGAGAAATAAAAAATGTACTGATTTGCGGAATAGGTGCAATAGGCTCTATTTACGCAGATAAAATAAACACTTACGACAGCGAACATTTAAGAATACTTGTTGATAAAACCCGTTTTGAAAAATATCAAAAATCACCGAAAATATTTAACGGCAGGGTTTTAAACCTGAATTATATTCTTCCTGATGAAGATAATTTTAAAGCAGATTTAATAATTATCTCAACAAAATCAGATGGTCTTAATGATGCCGTTAAAAATATTAAAAATTTCGTAACGGATGAAACAATAATAATGTCACTTTTAAACGGTGTAAAAAGTGAAGAAATTATATCCGAAACCTACGGCTGGAAACACCTTTTGCTTTCTTATTTTATCGGACACAGTTCTATGAGAGATGGTAACAAAATAGTATTTGACGGTGTCGGGAATATTGTTTTCGGAGTGAAAGACAGTTTAAAAACCGATATCAACGATATTGAAACCGTAAAAAGATTTTTTGATAAAGTCGGAATTTCTTATAAAACCCCTGATAATATGTATAGAGCCTACTGGCTTAAATATATGATGAATGTTTCAACAAATCAGCCGTCTGCCATTTTAAAAATGACCTTCGGACAAATGCAGAAAAATGAGAAATTTATGAGTTTTATGAAAAACATAATGAAAGAAGTTCAGAATATCGCAAAGGCCGAGGGTGTAAAAGATACGGAGTCAATGATTGATGAGGCAGTTACCGCTTTCAACAAAATGATACCTGACGGACGAACATCAATGCTGCAAGATGTTGAGGCAAAAAGAAAGACCGAACTTGATATTTTTGCCGGCACAATGATAGATTTCGGTAAAAAACACAATATTCCGACACCTTATAACATGGTTTTAAAAGAACTTATAGAAGTTTTGGAAAACGACTTTTAAAATTCGTTAAATCTTTATTATTATTTCTTAATAATAACATGCGGGGAAATACCATTTTTTCCATATTTATTCTATAATTTAATCAAATAATATTAAGGAGTAGGGATATGAAATTTATTGTCAGAAAAGAAGATTTATTTGACGGGATTAAAATTGTTGAACGTGCAACCTCTCAAAAAGCCGTTCAGCCTGTATTATACAACATTTTGATAGAAACGGTCGGTACAAACGCCGTAAAACTTACTGCAACTGATTTGGTCTTAACAGTTATAACAACGATAGAAGCACAAGTTGAACAGGAAGGAAAAATTACACTCCCTGCAAAGAAATTGAATGAAATCGTTTCAAAACTCGGTAATGAACTTGTAACGATAGAAGTTGACGAAAACAGCACAAACGCAAATATTTCATGTCAGAAATCAAAATTTGATATTCAGGGAATTTCCGCAACAGAATTTCCGCCGGAAGTTTCAAATTATAATATTGATGAAGCAAAATGTTTTGATGTTGAATTAAAACCATTCTTAAAGGCTATCAGACAAGGCGGTTTTGCCGCTGCAAGTTACGAAGTCAGCAACCTTTTATCAGGTATTGTCTGTGATTTTTCAAACGGTATTTTGGAAATTGCATCAACTGACGGCAACAGACTTGCCCGTGTCAGAGAAAAAATTAAATCAGATATAACGGAACAAACTCAGTTAATCATTCCGTCAAGAACATTAAATGAATTTATGAAAATGGGTTCATTTATTGATGATGAAACAATTAAAATCTGCAAAGATAAATCAACTATCGTATTGAAATCAGAAAAAACACTCACCATTTCAAGACTTTTGGAAGGTCAGTTCCCGAAATATAATCAACTGATACCGTCAGAAAGCCCGAAACAGGCAGTAGTTAATGTTTCGCAACTAATTACTGCACTTGACAGAGTTTCTGTTATGGCTAATGAAAAAACAAGTATTGTAAAAATGCACTTTGCAGATAATGAATTGACTCTTTCCGCCGATACACAGGATGCAGGTAAATCTGAAGATAAAATTGATATTGAATACACATCGGAAGAATTATTAATTGCTTTCAATTACAAATTTGTACTTGATACATTGAGAATAATTGAAAGTGATGAAGTTGTAATCGGCTTAAATGCAAGTCTTTCGGCAACTGTTTTGAAACCGAAAAGCGAAGAAGATTTTATTTGTTTGATTATGCCTGTTCAAATCAGGTAGGAGTTTTTTAAATGAAATTACTTCATACAATGATAAGAGTAAAAGACGGTGAAAAAAGTCTTAAATTTTATACAGAACTTCTTAATATGACTTTGGATAAAAAGAAAAGACTTGATGACTGCTGGCTTTATTTTTTAAATGACGAGGAGGGGACAACTCAGTTAGAATTGACTTTTAATGATGAGACACCCGAAAACGGTTATGAAATAGGTACTGGTTTCGGTCATTTGGCATTTTCCGTCAAATCACTGGATGAATTTAGTGAAAAACTTCATTCTCTCGGGTATGAATACCTTTATGAACCGTTTGACCTTAATGGGAAAGGTACAAAAATCGCTTTTATAAAAGATCCTGACGGTTATGAAATAGAACTTATTGAAAAAGTTATCTGGTAATAAAAATGGCAGGAATAAATCCTGCCATTCGTTTGTTATTATCATTTAACTATACAACTTTATTGAATTTCTGACCGACAATATTCATTGATTTTTCAAAATCAGCATCGTCAGAATCGGGAATTTCGAATGTAACATCTAATGCTTTTGCGTTGTCTTTTTTGTATTCATCACTTATATAAAAATCTTTTAGTTGTTGATGAATTTTATCACCGTCTTTTGATTTTGATGCCCAAAAACCCATAAGAGCATCACGTTTTAAACATGTTTCCTGATTGGGCATTG
>CAMHMW010000002.1 GCA_946186335.1 uncultured Candidatus Melainabacteria bacterium | reverse complement strand
CAGGTATCGTTCTTACAAGATTTTTTACCGATCCGGAAACCGCTTCTAAGAATATTATTGAAACTCTGAAAAGTTTTGTTATGACAGGCTTTGGTATTTTGGGACTGGTTGCGGTTTTGCTGTACAACTCATGGAAACTCGCAATAATCGGTGTCGGTATTATGGCTATTGCAATTACTCCCGTTACCCTTATCCGTAAAAAAGTAAAAAAAGTTTCTAATGCGACAATGGTTGTCGGCGGTGATATGACAACCAATTTTAACGAAACTTATATCGGCAACAAAATAATGACTGCATATAATCTTCAGTCCCAGCAAAATCAAAAGTTTGAAGAAAAAATCAAAGAGCAGTTTGATTTGGTAATCTCTCTGACAAAACGTGTCGGCTGGATGTCCCCGATTATGTATTTTGTTTGCTCCATCGGTATAGCAATAGTTATGGCATACGGAAACAGTCTGATTATAAGCGGGCAAATGAGTGCCGGAAGTTTTGCATCTTTCGTAACCTCATTGTTATTACTGTATAAACCCGTTAAGGATTTGGGTAAAACCCTGACCGATTTACAGGCTACATTTGTTGCGTTGGGCAGGGTGTTTGAATTGTTTGACCTTGTCCCGCATATCAAAAACAGAGAAAATGCCGTAAAAATGAACGGGCTTAATTCGTCTATTACGTTTGAACATGTATGTTTTGAATATGAAGAAGGAATACCTGTTTTAAAAGACTTTAATCTGAATATCAGCAAAGGTGAAACCATTGCTCTTGTCGGAAATTCAGGCGGCGGCAAAAGTACAATTGTTAATTTGTTACCAAGATTTTATGATATTAACGCTGGTTCTATAAAATATGACGGAATCGATGTAAGAGATTACGAGATTGAATCACTGAGAAATAATATATCCTTCGTTTTTCAAGATAATTTCCTCTTTACGGGTACAATTCGTGAAAATATTGTAATGGGTAAACCTAATGCCACGGAAGAAGATATCGAAAATGTTGTTAAACTTGCGCATATTGACGAATTTTTACCGACTCTTGAATATGGTATAGATACTTATGTCGGAGAGCGCGGGGCATCCTTATCTGGCGGACAAAGACAGCGTGTTGCAATTGCAAGGGCAATGATTAAAAATGCGCCGATAGTCATTCTTGATGAGGCTACCTCAGCACTCGATAACGAATCTGAAGCAATTGTTCAAAAAGCATTAGACAACCTTATGCAGAATAAAACGGTATTTGTTATCGCTCACAGATTATCAACCATAAATAATGCCGACAGAATTGCCGTAATAAACGAGGGTGAACTGGTTGAACTGGGCACTCATGAGCAACTTATGGAAATTCCTGACGGAAACTATAAACATCTTTACGAAATGCAGTTTAAAATTCAGGAAGGGGCTGCCGTTTAAATTTTTGTAACAAAAAGTCAATTTCTCCCAAGAAAAATACTTTATATTAATACAGTAGAAAATAGAACGGGGAAATATGAACTGGTTTGTTAACATGTATTCGCCGATAACCGAGCGGACAGATATTACGGGAACATTGATGGCTTACGACAATTATCAGTATAATTGTGCGTCAATGAGTTTTGGCGGTCCTGTGTATAATTTTTCAAAAGGTCAGAATACCAATAATTCCTTTATGAATTATGCATATAATGTAAATCCTTACGATGCTTCCGCCTCAATTTTCGGAAATCTGACATTAGGAGGACAGAATAATTCAGCATATTCCCCGCTCGGACAGATATATAATTTTACCGGCAGAGGCGGAGGTAACGGCGTATCACGCACCTCACGAACATCGACCGTTTCTTCTCCGACAAGATCTAATACTCCGTCACGAACACCTGCTGATAATTCGGCAAAAGTGTTCGCCCAAAAAATTGCCTCAAATGCAGAAAAATATGTCGGATATAATGAACTTGACGGGTCATTCCGCAGATTTTCAAACGATAAGGAATGGTGTGCTGATTTTGTAACCTATGTTGTTAAAGAAACATATTTGCAGCAGGGCAAAACCCCGCCCGCAGGTTTTGGAAGCTGGCGTTGTGAAAATCTTAAACGCTGGGCAATAAAGAATAATAAATTCTTATATACTGCGGGGCAGACAAATAAGCAGGATATAATAAAAAATAATGTTAAACCCGGAGATATAGTTATTATGCGGGAAAACGGAGCATCCCATACCGGTATTGTAAAAAGTGTTGACCGCAAAACAGGGGAATACGTTACGATAGAGGGTAATGTAAGAACGCCAAAAAATATTGATGCTGTTGTTCCGGTAAATCACTCACCTTTTGAAACGGATGTCAGCGGATTTATCCAATTAGTTTAGAAATTTGTAAATATAATTCCTCAACAACGGAGTTGTTATAAACAACCCAATCGGCTTTAAGGGCTTTCTCATCTTGAGAGCCCTGAGCATTCATTCTTATTTTTGCGTATTCCTCGTCATAGTGATTTCGTGAGATTAGTCGTTTCAGACGTATCTCATCATTGCAATATACAAATAATACTTTATCAAATAAATCTTCCATTTTTGCTTCGTATAAAAGCGGAATGGAAACAAATACATATTTGCAGTCTTTGTTTTTTGCAATAAATCTTGCAATCTCAACTCTTACGTAGGGGTATAAAATATCCTCGAGGGTCTTTTTTAATTCAGAATTTGAAAACACAAGTTTTCCGAGTTTATCTCTTGAAATCTCATCATTTTCAAAAACATCATAATCTTTAAACGCCTCTTTAATTTCGTCCGCTTTAACAAGCCATTTGTGACAAGCTTCATCCGTATCAAGTACGGGATATTTTTTCTTTTTCAAATAGTCCTCAACGGTAGTTTTCCCGCTTGCAATATTTCCGACAATCGCAACTCTAAGCATTTTGGCTCTCTATTCTGTTTAAAAAGTTTCTTAAATCTTTTATCTGTCCAGGTTTTATCGGTTTAAATTCTCCTCGTTTCAAACCGTCAAGCGTAAAGATTGCGTGTTGGATTCTTTTTAAGGTAACAACTTCATAACCCAGATGTTCAAACATTTTTCTTATTTGACGGTTTAGCCCCTGATATAAAAGAATTTCCATAACGGTTGAATTATTATCACATTCAAGAACATCCACCTGTGCATAAGCAGTTTTGCCTTTTTCAATTTCAATACCTTTATACATTGTATCAATGTCTTTTTGGGTAATTTTACCGTTGATTGAAACTCTGTACAGTTTTGGCACCTTAGCAGACGGGTGAGTCAGACTGTTTATTAAATCTCCGTCATTTGTCAGAATTATGAGTCCTGTTGATTCTCTGTCCAGCCGCCCGACAGGTTTCAGGTGATGTAAATTTTCCGGCAGTAAATCATAAATGGTTTTTCTGCCCTTTTCATCATCTGATGTTGTAATATATCCTGCGGGTTTGTAAAATCTGTAATACTCATGTTTAACAGGATGAATCATTTTTCCGTTAACAAAAACTTTGTCTTTGGGCTGAACGGAATAGCCAAGTTCGGTTATCTTTTTCCCGTTAACCATAACAGCACCGGATTCAATAAGTTCGTCCGCTCCTCGTCTTGAACATAAACCTGAGGATGCTATGTATTTGTTTAAGCGAGTGCCGGGCATTTTAATTCCCTCTCAAATACGTTTGCCAATATTTCCGGCATCCTTCTGTATAACTTGCCCTCACGATTTACCGCAACTATTGTAACCTCAGCCTCGGTATAAATTTTTTGAGTTTCTTTGTTTCGGATAACTTGTTTAAATACTGCGGTTAATCCGTTAAAGGATAACAATTCTGTTTCTATAACCGCTGTATCATCAACTTTTGCGGACAGTTTGTATTTAATATTTACTCCTGCAACAGGGATAACAATATCGTGATTTTCTTTTAAATCAACAAGGTTCCATCCGACCATTTCCGTCCAGTAAACCCGTCCCATCTCCATCCAGCGAAGATAAGACCCGTGCCACACAACACCGTACGAATCGGTGTCAGCGTAAAAAACTCTTTGTTCAAATATGTGTTTCATAATAAATCTATTATAGCATTAATATTGTTTTATGTATAATAATTCTATGGATAAAAAGATTTCCGATAAAGTTATAAACAGATTAACGCTTTACCATTGTATTTTGCAGGATTTTATAAAAAGCGGCAGCGAGTATATTTCAAGCAAACAAATGGCAGCCCTTCTGAGAATAGACGATTCTCAGGTGAGAAAGGATTTGAATTTGCTCAGCAATTCGGGTAAGACAAGAGTCGGTTATCCCGTAAAAGAACTTAAAAAATCTATAGAAACAACTCTTGGATTTTCAAAAAACAAAAAAGCCTTTATAATCGGAGCAGGAAATTTAGGGATGGCACTTGCAAAATATGACAACTTCTCAAATTATGGTTTAAATATTATAAGTCTGTTTGATAACGATCCCGAAAAAATCGGTAAAGAAGTAAATAACAAAAAGATTTTGGATATAAAAGATCTTCCCGTATTAGTCTGGAAACATTACGTTGATATAGCCATCTTGACGGTTCCGGCATGTTATGCACAGAATCTTGCTGATTATCTTGTTAATATGGGAATAAAGTATATTTGGAATTTTACTCCGACAGTTTTGAAAGTTCCTGATGATGTTCAGGTTTGGAATGAAAATCTTATGGGAAATTTTCTGCAATTCACTTATGATATTAAGTAGTTTTACTTTTTATTTCTGTGAATAACAACTCTGTGGCTAAATTCAACATAATCAGGATTTTCCATATAGTCAAAAACCGTATATTCGTTTTTTGATGTCCAATACGGGGATGCAAGCCAGTTTTTGTGAGATTTTTTTAAGGCATCGTACCATGTGGCATCTGACGGCAAATCATTGACCCTCAGAATTTCCTTAACCGATTCAAATCCGTCCTTTGTCATTTTCCCTTCTCTGTCAAAGATGTCACACCCTAACTCTTCAACAACGGATTTTATTGTTATATCACCCTTTATTCCGTTATGAAATACAAGACGTTCCGCAAAACTTTTGTTGTTGCAGGCAAAACGGTTTACGGCTTTTCTTACGTCTTTGATATTTGAATCAACCATACTGACTTTTTTTACTATCATACTCTTACCCCTGTTTTGTTGAGTATATAAATTTCTTTTAAGCCCTCTAATGTCAAAATAGGATTAACATCGTCAAACGGTCTTTTTAAATAGTTTGCAATAAGTCCGCAGTATCCGCCCGTTGCAACTATGGTTGCTTTTTCTCCGAGTTCTTCTTCGCATTGTGCGATAAGACCGTCAACCATACAGGCAGTTCCTCTGATTACCCCCGATAAAATTGCCTCATTAGTATTATGCCCGATTGCTCTGGGGGATATAGATACATCTATTTTGGGTAATTTTGAGGTTGAATTTTTTAAACATTTAATCTGTGTGTTTATACCGGGAGCAATAACTCCGCCCAAAAATTCCCTGTTTGAATTTATTATATCAAATGATGTTGCCGTCCCAAAATCAATTACGATGACAGCCCCTTTGTAGTTTTTTGATGCTGCAACAGCATTTGCAATTCTGTCCGCTCCGACTTCTTTCGGGTTATCGGTTTTGATTCTTACATTAAGATTTAGTTCATTGTCAACAAACAATGAATCCAGATTCAGAACTTTATCAACCGCTTTTTTAAATTTAATGCTAAGTTCTTCAACAACGGAGGCAATAACACAGCTGTCAATTTTATAATCTTTTAACAGGGATTTTAAAAGAACCTCATATTCTTCTTTTGATAAATCCTTATCCGAGGCAAGGCGCAATTCGTTTACATATTTTTCGCCGTCAAAGATTCCGAGAGTAATGTTTGTATTTCCGATATCTGCTGTGAGTAACATAAAAAATAGTCCCTGTATATTACAAGGACTATTCTATTACAAATATAGTTTTTTACAATAGCGCAATTATTCAGCTTTACCTGCTGCCGTGTGCCATGTTTTTAATGCATCACCGATAGTGATATTGGGTGCAACAAAACTATTGTCACCAAATAATAATTGTTTAAATGATTTTTTTTGTCTGGTCACACCAGCGTTATTGTTTGAATTATAATCCGTTGCTGAGCGGTAACTTGTGTTAATATCCATATTATTAGCCATAGTATGACCTCCATCAAAATTAATCTCTTATATATATAAAGTATTTCTTAATGACAGAATTTCAGTATGCCATAATTTTGTTACATTTCTTAACATGAAATGTTTTAATGAAGTAAAATTTACTAAAACTTGACAAAATTTTATGAGCAAATAGAATTTAAGTAACGTAGAAATACTAAATTGAAAATAGTATATAGTAGAGTAAAAAGAAGGAGATTAATCTCATGGCACGTGAAAAGTATGAACGTACGAAACCGCACGTTAACGTAGGTACAATCGGCCACGTTGACCACGGTAAAACAACATTGACAGCAGCTATTACCGGTACATTAGCTGCAGCAGGTCAAGCAGCTGCTAAGAAATTTGATGAAATTGATGCAGCTCCGGAAGAAAAAGCAAGAGGTATTACCATTTCTACAGCTCACGTAGAATATGAAACAGCAACAAGACACTATGCTCACGTTGACTGCCCGGGCCACGCTGACTATGTTAAAAACATGATTACAGGTGCAGCTCAAATGGACGGTGCAATCCTCGTTGTTGCGGCTACCGATGGTGCTATGCCTCAGACTCGTGAACACATCTTGCTTGCAAGACAGGTTGGTGTACCTAACTTGGTTGTATTCTTGAACAAATGCGATATGGTTGACGATCCTGAATTATTGGAATTGGTTGAAATGGAAGTTAGAGAACTTCTTTCTTCATACGAATTCGATGGTGACAACATTCCGTTTATTCACGGTTCAGCTTTGAAAGCATTAGAAGCAGTTCAAGCTAATCCGAAAATTCAACGCGGTGAAAATGAATGGACAGATAAAATTTGGGAATTGATGGATGCTTTGGATTCATACTTCCCTGAACCTGTTCGTGAATTAGACAAACCGTTCTTAATGCCGATTGAAGATATTTTCTCAATCACAGGTCGTGGTACTGTTGCAACAGGCCGTGTAGAACGTGGTGTTGTTAAAGTTGGTGACGAAGTTGAGTTGGTTGGTTTAGGCGAAACTAAGAAAACCACAGTTACCGGTGTTGAAATGTTCAGAAAATCTCTTGATCAAGGTCAAGCAGGTGACAACATTGGTGCATTACTTCGTGGTATTGATAAAACTGAAATTGAACGTGGTCAGGTTCTTGCTAAACCGGGTTCAATTCATCCGCACACCAAATTCACTGCGAACGTTTACGTATTGACAAAAGAAGAAGGCGGACGTCATACTCCGTTCTTCCCCGGATACAGACCTCAGTTCTACATCAGAACAACTGACGTTACCGGTTCAATTAAATTTGACGGTCAAATGGTAATGCCCGGCGATAACGTTGTAATGGAAGTTGAATTGATTGCTCCTGTTGCTATTGAACAAGGTATGAGATTCGCTATCCGTGAAGGCGGCAGAACAGTTGGTGCAGGTGTTGTTGACGCTATTATTGAATAGTTATTTATAACATCATATAAAAAAGACTTGATGAATTTCATCAAGTCTTTTTTTACCTAATCTAATCTATAACGAGTAATATCGTATAACAAAACTCAGAAGCTTTCTGCTTATTTAAAAGACAGCCGTATTTGTATGAACAAATCTTTTAACGGTGCAACGACTTATGCCAGCATTGTTTCTAAAATTTTGGCATTTGTTGCTGCTCTGCGGGATGCAAGCAGATGTTTTTCAAGTGATGCACGTAATTCTTTTGCTTCGGTGTTCAAATATGTGACTTCATTGTCCAACATGTCAACATATTCCTTTACCGAAATCATTTGGTAACCTTTTTTCATTTTCCCCATTCCTTTTGTTAAATAGTTATTATTTAGCCCAGCAACGCATCTAATATTTCGGCATTGGAAGATGCTCTTTGGCTGTTTCTTACCTGACTTCTATACATGTAAGTTCTCAATGCTTCACGAATCAATTCTGAACGTGTACGATTTTCCTGATTTGCTACATTGTCAATTTCGTCTAAAAATTTTTCGGGCATTGATATTAGTACTCTTGCCATGGTTATTCTCCTTTATTTTTTCCCTTATGTATCCCCTTACATTTATATAAAGTATTTCTCTTTTTAAAAATTGCCTTTTTTGTCGAAGAAATATATATTCGTTACATAATGTAACAATATGAAGATTATAATAAATTCCTGAAAGTATTGTTATTTAATAAATTCAACAGGTTTTGAGGTCGGCAAATCTGATATAAATCTTTCCATTGATTCTGAGGCAACTTTACATTTTATGCTTTCTTTATTGTTTGAGCATGAATTATACGCAGAAACCATCATAACTGTCTTTGCCGCATTAATAAAGTTCATGGATGATAAATCCAGAGTTTCGTTTTTTAAATTACTGATTTTGTTAAACATATCTGATGTATAATTCATTTTTTTACCTCACTATATATACAACAATCGGCAAAATCCGAAAATAATTCATAAAAGTTTTGTAAAGATACTGTATTTATAGGATATTTATTGTATAATTAAGAGGGTAAGTGAGGTGGATATGGTAGCTATGACATTAAGCAGAATTATTGAATCGGCAAAAGAAGTTTTGGATATTGAAGCAAAGTCTATTTTACGTTTAAAAGATAATATAGGAGAAGACTTTGACAGAGCAATAGAAATTTTATACAACTGCAAAGGCAGAGTTATTGTTACGGGTATGGGAAAATCGGGTATAATCGGCAAAAAAATTGCCGCAACGATGTCCTCAACGGGAACTCCGACATATTTTCTTCATCCCGCGGAAAGCACACACGGGGATTCCGGTGTAATCACAAGAAATGATGTCATTATTGCGATTTCAAACAGCGGAGAGACTCAGGAGCTGATGAATTTACTGCCGTTAATCAAGCGTTTTGGGTGCCCGATGATAGGAATGACGGGTAATGTTAATTCCACACTTGCCAAAACCAGTGATGTAATTCTTGATATTTCCGTTGAAAGGGAAGCTGATACTCTTGGAAAAGCCCCAACAGCAAGTACAACGGCTACTCTTGCGATGGGTGATGCTCTGGCTGTATGTCTTATGGAGAAAAAAGGCTTTACAAAAGAGGACTTTTTGATGTTCCATCCCTCCGGAAAACTCGGTAAAGGGTTAACATACAAGGTTAAGGATTTGATGATAACGGGTGACAGAATGCCTGTTGTCAGCGATAATGAAAGTTTTACGGGTGTTATTAATATAATTTCAGAATACAAACTCGGCATGGCGATGATTGTCGGCTCAGACGGTATTTTGTCGGGCGTATTAACAGATGGTGACATCAGAAGAACCGTTATAAAATATGAAAACAATATATCAGATTTGATGGTTAAAGATGTTATGACAAGTAATCCGAAAAGAATAACAGAAGATGCTTATGCCGCATCAGCTTTGAATTTGATGGAAAAATATTCAATTACGGCTCTTGCTGTTGTTGATGAAAGAAATGTCCCGGTTGGTGTAATTCATGTTCATGACTTGTTAAGAGCAGGGGTTGCGTAATGGATTTAAAAGAAAAAGCCGCTAAAATTAAATTGCTGGCATTTGATGTCGATGGCGTGATGACTGACGGCAGCATTACTTATGACGAAAACGGTGTTGAATACAAAACCTTTAACGCAAAAGACGGTCATGGACTTGCAAAAATGGCAAAATACGGCTTTATAACTGCTATAATAACAGGCAGAAATAACGGTACTGTTGACAGACGAGCTACTGATTTAAGGGTAACGGAGGTTTATCAGGGCGTAAAAAATAAACTGCCTATACTTGAGGCGATTATGCAAAAATATGAACTTGATTTTTCACAAGTTGCGTATATGGGAGATGATGAACCCGATATAGCAATACTTGAAAAAGTCGCAATTGCGGCTTGTCCTGCCGATGCGGTAAACAGAGTAAAAAATGTATGCAATTTTGTATCGGAAAATGACGGAGGTCGCGGGGCAGTCAGAGAGTTATGCGATTTGGTATTTGATTCGGTAAAAGATTCAGAACAATAAGAAGGGATAAAAGATGTACGAAATTAAAACACAAGCGTTTTTTTCAGCTGCACATCACCTTTTAAACTATGAGGGTGAATGCGAAAATCAACATGGTCACAACTGGATGGTAGAGGCATTTGTTCAGGGTGAAGTTTTAAATCAGAGTAATATTCTTATCGATTACAAAGTCCTCAAACGTGAACTTAATGCGGTTTTGGATACTCTTGATCATAAAGATATTAATGAACTTCCTGAATTTAAAGGAGAAAGTCCGTCAAGTGAAATGATTGCGGCATATATTTATACAAAATTGAAAGAGAAAATCGTTCAGTTAAACAAAATTACCGTCTGGGAAACTCAGACATCGTGCTGTTCATATTTTGAGGAAAATTAGGCGAAATGAATTTAATTCAGACAGTATTAATGGGAGTGGTACAGGGCTTGAGTGAGTTCTTGCCCATATCAAGTTCTGCGCATCTTGTGTTTACTTCAAATTTTTATAAAGTGTTTAAAAATATTCCTATTGCGGAGCAGTCAACGGAAGAAGTATTTTTGGATATCATGCTTCATTTGGGGACACTGATTGCTGTTCTGATATTCTTCCGCAGAGATGTTATTGAAATCTGCAAGGCGTTATTTAAAGCCGTAAAGACAAGGAGTTTATCCGAATATAACGCAAAACTCGGGCTTTATATAATACTTGGAACTGTTGTTACAATAGTTCTTGCTCTGCCGCTTGAAAAAGTCGCAAATCATCTGGTATTTCATCCTGCACTGGTAGGCGGCTTGCTTGTTATAACTGGCGGAACCTTGTTTTTGAGTGAATATCTGTCTAAAAAGCAGGTTAAAAAGGATGAGGTCGGTTTAAAAGAGTCTGTATTAATCGGTCTGGCTCAGGGAATTGCAGTTCTCCCAGGTTTTTCACGTTCGGGGTGGACAATTGCAACAGGATTATTTTCGGGGTTAAGCAGAGAAAAAGCCGCAAGATATTCTTTTCTTTTGAGTATTCCGATAATTCTCGGGGCTTCTATGGTCTATCCGCTTATTAAAATTGACGTTGCACAGGCACTGACCTATAACTGGACGGCGATAATTACGGGAACGCTTGTATCAGGTATTGTCGGTTATCTTTGTATTAAATATTTTATGAAATTTATTGCAAAATTTTCTTTAAATGTATTCGGATGGTATTGCGTCATTATGGGGCTTTTTGCCTTTGTTTTCTTCAATATTTACGGATAAAAATAATATAGAGTTAAGTCAAAGTTACATTTGTAAAAATTTGTAAAAATAAATAAAATTAAATAACAAAATTTAATCTTCACGAGTATTCTATCTATGGAAATGCGGAGTTATCATGATATCACCAATCAGCAACTATAATGGGAAAACTTTATCTTTTGGGTCTGACAAAAAAGAGGAGAAGAACGTCAGTTATACCCGTGATACTTTGCTGAAAAACAATTTTGTTACCCGAACAAGAATAGGGCTTGATAAACTTACAAAAGCCTTCACTTTATATCCCGCAAAAGGGCTTGCCGGTAATAAAAACTCTAATTTCTATGAATTTCTGACAATGGGTAATGTTCCGTACATTATCGGAAGTTTAACTCTTATGTCAGTATTTAATTCCGCAAACAAACATTTCTCTCCGTTTTCAAGAGTTAATGCCGCAAAAATCGGTAACAAAATGGCTCTCGGCGTTATTTTATACGGGGTGTTTAAATCGGTTTCAAAATCGTTTGTTAATCTGCCCGTAAAATGGCTGACCGGTATTGATACAGAACTCCCGTACGCTAAGGTTAACTATTTACTTCAGGAAAATCCTGAGGATTATAATAATCTGACAAGTATTGAATATCATAAAGTTGGTGAAAGTGTTGATTTTCCCCGTTGGGACCAGTTGTATGGAAATCCGCAAAAAGGTGAAAGCGTAAACTGGAGATATGACAAAATTGCCCAAAAGAATGGTCTGGGACAGAATCTTAATGATTCGGATCAGGAAGTTAAGCCGATATACAAAGAAGTTTTGGTTAAATCAAATCTGGCAAAGAGTTTCTCATCATTCTTGTGGGCGGCAACAGGCGTTGCTCTCGCATTCCAGAAACCGTGGGAGGATTATTTTAAGGTTGCAACTTTTAAATTCTGGAAAGGTAAAGAATTTCTGCATTCTCTGAAAATTTTTGGTGAAAGTTTTGTAAAAAGCGCATACGAATTAATAAATGGTGATAAAAAATCTCTGTCAAAACTTGAAAGACATTCGGGTAAAATACTTGCAGGTACAGCGTTGGCATCTACTGTTATCGGTGTTATAAATACTGTCCACCTTACCAAAAAGCCGAATAAACAAAATCCGAAAAAAGTTATCAGTCCAAAAAAAGAAAGTGTGGTGTGTTAGATGAGAACTTCGAATTTAATACAATCATATATTCAGGGCTACCCCTCATCGGACAGGTATAACGCAGATAAAGCCGTTAAAGATTTTGATGTAAATAAAGAACTGGCAAACAGAACCTTTATAAAACCGCTGCCAAGCAACGGAAAACTGATACGAAACAGTATATTTGACATTCCCTCGCAAATCAGAAAGGATATCTTGTATGATTGTGACGCTTTTCGTCATGCCGCAAAAGGGGAAGCAAACGACCATGAACTCGGCAGACTGAACGATGTCGGAATGAAACTCGGCAGTCTGGCGATTGCCTCTTATCTGTTTACCAAAAAGCAGACACCGATGACAAAGTTATTTGAATTTATCGGGTTCGGTACATTTTTCGCAGCGATGGATTTGTGGCCGAAATTATTTATTCAGCTTCCCGCATATTTGATACATGGGGTTAATGTCAGACAACAGTATGAAGACAGTTTCGGAAGAAAGAAAATGTTTTATCAGGACCACCAGTTTATTCCGTGGGATTTGTATTCTGATAAAGAAATAAACAAAATCGGTGACAGGCTTCATGTTCCTAAAGATATCCCTAACAGGCGGGAATTTATACAAGAGAAAATGCGCAAAATCGCACTTCAAAATAATACTCTTTGGATGCTTACGGCAGGTTTTGCAACCCCCGTGATGAGTGCTTTAATGTGTAATATTCTTGAAGAACCTGTTTCAAAATACCTGTCAAAAGTAAAAAGCCAAAAGGCAGATAAATTGATGAGCGGTTTCCCCGATGAGGTTAAAAAATACAAGTTTGAAGAAAACAAAAGAGCCTTGCAGCAAATATTAAATGAAAATGCCGGTAAACCGATAACTCCCGAACTCTATGAAACCATTACAATGAATTTAACTGACGAACTTGATTATATGATTTCCAACGGAATTTTGAAAGATTTAAGAAATAAAATTCCGCTTGACGGCAAATATAATCTTTCGGAAACTAATTTGTCGGATATTTCGGATGCAGTCAGAAAAGCATATTCAGGTATTAATCTTTCGGAGGAAGAACTTACAAAACTTGTTCCTGATAATCAGGCAATAATAGATGCTCTGAATTCCAGAGGTTTGTTCAATGGTGATTTTTCTGATTTTTCCGAACATTCAAAGGTTATTCAGAACTTACTTGAAAACAGAATCGAAGAATTAAGCAAAGAAAATCCCGATAATCCCGTAATTAAAAAATTGAAATTTAATTTGAAACAGTTGATTCACTCAAAAGAATTTGGTGCAGATTCAGAATTATTCCAGTCTTTTAAACATATATCGTCAAGCGTTTTAACCGATGATATGGCAAGAATGCTGATTAAGATTTCTGAGGCGGTTAATAAATTGAAGGCTGAGACAACGGTTCTTGAAGAATATTCATTCCTGAAAGCCGCACAGGCTCCGGAAACAGGGCTGGCAGATTCGTGGAATGAAGTTGAAAAAGATATATTTAAGGCTATGAAATTTACACCTGAGGAAATTAAAAAAGGCCGCTTAGACAGAGAACTCGCAGGTGAAATTCTAAGAAGCAAACTTGAAGCAATTGCGGCGGATAAAACAGCATACGCCGAGTTTGTTGAAGTCGTTCAAAAGGGACTTTCTTCAATGCATGATGGTATGTCAAGAATTGATATGACTCAGGATGCAACCAAAAACAGTTATAAATCTCACGTTGATGAATCCTTTAAGGCAGCGGCTGAGGTGTTCAAATCTCTGGGTATGGAAAATGCCGTTGATTCTTTGATAGGTTTCGGAGATAAGAATGCGACATCCGCTAAGGCTCTGATGTTTGAATTTATTGAAGACAGAAAACTCGGGGTAAAAAGTTCTTTCTACCGCTTGTTGAGTTTGGCAGACCTTTATCACAGAGTTGCAACAGGAACAAATATAAGCGAAACCTTGCACTCTAAAATGCCGAGAGAAATTAAAGAAGAATGTGTTGAACTTGCAAAATCGCTAATGCTCGAAGGTCACACATCTGATTTTGCTGTCAAGTTCTGGCAAAGACGTAATCCCGAACCTAACAGAGATGATTTCTCAGATATAGAAGTCGGGGCAGATGGAAAAGTTAAGAATAAATATTACGGAAATGTTCCCGAACATAAAGTTGAACTTGCAAATGACAGAGAATACTTTAAATCTGTTATGAAATTAATGTATAAAGAAGATATTCATCCTGATACCGTTGTAAGACTCACAAATTCAGGCTTGCTTGATGATTTCAGAAATTACAGAACTCAGGCATTTGAAGTTCTCGGCGGGGATGAATATTTCGCAAAATCTCATCATCTTGTCGGGTTTGCACCAAACAAGAGTACGTCGTTGTTCAGATTTTTGCTGATGGGTGCCGCATCTGATGAAATGGCATACAAACATTTTAATAACGTGTTCAACAGTAAAAAATGGTTCTCGATGTTCGGAAAACTCGGCGCTGCACTTGTTGCTGTTACGGTCGGAGCGCAGTTCTTCTTTGGCAGAATGAAATTGCCCAAAAATCACACTCAGGAGGTAAAATAATATGCTTACCGTATCTTTTAATCCATACATAAATAATACGGTTTATCCGCATAACTCTTTTAACAGAGCGAATAAACCTTCTGCTCAGCCGAGTTTTGAAAGTAATTTACTTACCAGTTATCTTGACGGGGTTGCCGCTGCTAATGCCCCTGTCGTTCAAAATGCTCAAAAGGTTGAGGATAAACCTTATAAAAACGATTTGAGAACGCTGTTTTTGACAAACAGTGCGGTTATTCTTGCAATGATACCCAGAACATTTAACGCAAAAGATACAAACGGTGATGAATTTATTGAACCGAATGAAACTCACGGAACATTTCTTAATGCGATAGACCGGCTGGATGAGGTGAAAGCCCAAGGCTTTAATACCTTGCATGTGCTTCCGATAAATCCGCCCGGAAAAAGTAACGCAATGGGAACTGCCGGTTCTGTTTATGCACCGGAAGATTTGTTAAAAATTGACCCTGTTTTGATTGATAAAAACGATTCCCGTTCTGATAAAGAACAGTTTAAGGCTTTTGTTGATGAATGTCACAAAAGAGGCATTCGTGTAATGGTTGATATGCCCAGTTGCGCATCCTATGACCTGTATAACGAAAGACCGGAATTAATGGCTTATGAAAGAAACGGTTTGGCAAAAACTCCTCAGGGCTGGTATGATATCAGAATGTTTCAGCCATGGGAGGATGAAGGCAAAAGAACTTTAAACCCGAAATTGCTTGAATATCACAGAAAGTTCGTTGATATGATGATAGATGCGGGAGTTGACGGTATAAGAGCCGATGTTGCAAGAGCAAAACCGGTTGAATTTTGGGATATTATAATTCCATATTCTCACAAACGAGATCCTGAATTTGCTTGGCTTGCCGAATCTTATACCTATGAAGATGCATCTCCGCAGGCGAATATGCCTTATGATAGACCTGAAGACTTGCTTCGTGCAGGTTTTGATGCCTATTACGGACAGTATCATATTTTCCACGAATGGAATACAGCAAAAGAACTTCATGATTATGTAATTGATAACCTTAATATGTCATACAGAGTAGAAAGAGGAAAATCCTTAATCGGTTCATTTGCAACTCACGATGACATCTCTCCGATGTGTCACGGCGGTGAAGTGTTCTGTAACCTGATGTCAGGTCTGGAAGTTACTTTACCGATGCTGAATCCGTACTTCGTTGACGGTTTCCAGTCAGGTGATAAATATGATTATCAATATGCAGATAAATATAATGATATAACTTCGACAGACAACCATGAAATGACTGTTCACAGAAATAAACTGGACATATTTAACCTTTCAAGACGTCCAGGTGGTGATGACCCTCAAATCGGTGAATTTATGACCGCAGCGTTTAAATTCAGAGATAAGTATGATGATGTTATGAAAAGAGGTTCATATATAGTTCTTGATAAGAAAGGCGACAAGTTAGATCAGGTTATTGCTTTTGCAAGACACAGAAAAGGCAGAACAATACTTGTAATTGCAAATAAAAACGTAAACAGAAATAATGTATGTAAAGTTGTTGTGCCGACATTAAAAGAAACTCAGAAACTTGAAAATCTGCTTCCGTCTTATGGTAAGGAAAGCACATTCCAGGTTAATAAGGGTGAGATTTCCGTTGATATTGCCCCCGGCAGAATACACGTATTTGAAATTGACACCCCATATATAGAAACCTATACGAAAAAAGTATATAAACAGCATTAAGAGAGAAAGTCCCGAAGAATGAATGTTCAACGGGGCTTTTAATTGTTAAATATATTTACAATAAAGTTGAAATGTTACAGTTTTCGTAATACACTATTACAAGTGTAGGCAGTACAATATTGGACTTATGTTATGGCTTTAAACTTTCAGGAATTAGTTTTTAATTTACAAAAATTTTGGTCGGATTACGGCTGTATAATTCAACAGCCTTATGATATAGAAAAAGGTGCATCTACGATGAACCCTGCAACGTTTTTGCGTTCTTTGGGACCTGAACCGTGGAATACCGCAATGATAGAACCGTGCAGAAGACCGACCGATGCAAGATATGGTGAAAACCCGAATCGTTTGGGACATTATTTCCAGTTTCAGGTTATCTTAAAGCCGTCACCCGATAATGCACAGGAATTGTATTTGCAAAGTCTTGAAGCAATGGGGATAGATTTATCAAAACACGATGTTCGTTTTGTTGAAGATAACTGGGAATCTCCGACATTAGGTGCGGCAGGTGTAGGCTGGGAAGTATGGCTTGACGGTATGGAAATAACTCAGTTTACTTATTTTCAGCAGGTAGGCGGCTTGGAAATTAAACCGGTTGCATTGGAATTAACATACGGCTTGGAACGTATTGCAATGTATCTTCAAAACAAAGAATCTGTATATGATATTATGTGGAACGACACCTTGAAATACGGCGATATATATTTACAAAACGAAATAGAACAATCAAAATATAATTTTGAATACTCAAATACTGATGCGTTATTTACTATGTTTGACCTTTATCAGAAAGAAGTGGAAAACTGCGTGAATGCAAAACTGGTTTTACCGGCTTATGATTACGTTCTAAAATGCTCTCATACATTCAATTTGCTTGATGCACACGGTGTAATAAGTAAAGATGAACGTAATAATTTTATCGGCAGAGTAAGGACAATGGCATCCGCTGTTGCAAAATTGTATGTTGAACAACGAGAAGCAATGGGTTTCCCGTTATGTAAAGATAAAGAATTAATTTGTAAATAAACCCTAAAAATATAAGGAAAAATAAATGGCTGAAAAATTTAACAGAGCGACATTTACTCGCAGTTTCTTAAGACACTTAACAAGAATTAAAGCCCCTGACGAAATGCTTGCGGAAGCAAAAGAAGGCGGACTTGATAAAACTCTTGGTGTTTGGGATTTAATCATTTTGGGTGTCGGTGCAATTATCGGCTCAGGTATTTTTGCGGTTGTAGGTATTGCTGCTGCGGGAAGTGCCGATGGTGCAAGCCTTGGAGCAGGTCCTGCACTTGTTATCTCAATGATAGTTGCTGCGATTGCCTGCATATTTTCAGCGTTATGTTATTCCGAATTCGCAACAATGATTCCTGTTGCGGGCGGTGCTTATACATATACCTTCGCAACTTTGGGTGAATTTGCGGCTTGGATGGTCGGCTGGGTTCTGATGCTTGAATATGCAATCGGTTTTATTGCGGTAGCATGTGCTTGGTCAAATTATTTTATGCAGTTTTTACAACTGTTTTCGGATAAGTTACCGAATTGGCTTATTGACCCGAATGTGAATGCGTGGCTGACAAATGACGTATTTTCTGTCGGCAAGATGTTGTCCTCAAACCCTGATTTATATGTTCCCAGATTTTTGGGTGTCCCGATTTGTATAAATTTACCTGCAATTTTAATAGTTCTTTTGATGACCGCTATTTTGGTAAAAGGTACAAAAGACTCTGCTAAAATGGCAGGGGTTATGGTATTTATAAAACTTGCGGTAATCGCTTTGTTTGTTGTGTTTGGAGCATTATCATTTGCACATACACCTCCTAACTGGACACCGTTTGCGCCAAACGGAATGGCGGGAATTTTCTCTGCCGCATTTCTGATATTTTTTGCATATATCGGATTTGACGCTTTGGCAACAGCGGCTGAGGAATGTAAAAATCCGCAGAAAGATTTACCGATAGGTATTATAGGTTCGCTTGTTTTAACGACAGTTGTTTATGTGCTTGTTGCACTTGTATTGACGGGCATGGTAAATACGGCAGGTCATGTACCGTCTGAATTTTTGGATGCTCCGATGGTTTATTGTATGAAAATTATAAATCACGATAAACTTGCATGTTTGATTTCTTTGGGTTCGCTGGCAGGTCTGACATCAGTTCTTTTGGTACTGGAAATGGCTGCGACAAGAATTTTATATGCAATGAGCCGTGACCACTTTATATCTCAAAGATTTCAGAGATTACACCCGAAATTCAAAACTCCTGCATTTTTGACCTGGACTGTCGGCATTTTGGCTGTTATCGGTATTTTGACATTAAATCTCAATGTTGCGGCGGAACTTTGTAATTACGGTACATTCACATCATTTATTATTGTTTGTGTTGCGGTATTGATACTCAGAAAAACAGATCCGGAAAGACCAAGACCATTTAAGGTGCCGTTCTCACCATGGGTACCTTTGCTGGGTGTTTTTTGCTGCGGCGGTTTGATGGTTTATAAATCGTTAGAGGCAGGAAGTTCAGCATTATTATTCCCCGTATGGCTGGGTGTTGGTGCTATAATATATCTGTTATACGGATTTATTAAAAACAGAAATAACGAAAACAAAATTCACAGAGAATTAGTACACGGAAACGAAGAATAGAAAGAAATATAATTAATGAATTTACACGAAATATGCCGAAAAATAGCGACAAAAAGAAGCATTGATGATTTGCTGAACACAAGTAAAAAGTCTGAACTGAAAAAGACTTTGAATGTGTTTGACCTCATAGTAATCGGTATAGGCGCGGTTGTCGGAACGGGTATATTTACAATTATCGGAACCGCAATTACAGGAAGTGCAGAAAGTGCTGGCGCAGGTCCCGCTATCGTAATTTCTATGATATTAGCTGCTATTGCGTGTGTATTTTCAGCGTTGTGTTATTCAGAAATTGCTGCTATGATACCAGTTGCGGGTAGTGCATATACTTACACTTATGCAACAATGGGCGAATTTATGGCGTGGATGGTCGGCTGGATTTTAATGCTTGAATATGCTATCGGAAATATCACTGTCGCAAGTGCATGGACCGGATATTTTGTTCAGTTCTTAAAAGGTTTCAGACAATATTTGCCCGATTTTGTTGTTAATTTTCCGATATGGCTCAGAAATGATTATAGGACAATGACAGCATTATGTGATGCTAATAACTGGAATATTCACGATAAAATTCCTTATATTTTCGGACATATTCCCGTCGCAGTAAATATTCCCGCAGTTGTAATCGTTTTACTTCTGACAATTCTTCTTGTCAGAGGGGTAAAAGAATCGACAAGAGTGGCAAGTATTATGGTCGGGGTAAATATGTTTATGATTTTATCATTTATTCTGATAGGCTCACATTATGTTAAACCCGAAAACTGGACTCCGTTTCTGCCTGTTGCACACCCTTTTCAGGGTGTATTGATGGGAACATTTCTGATATTTTTCGCATATATCGGATTTGATGCAATTTCAACAACGGCGGAAGAAACCGAAAAACCACAGAGAGATTTGCCGATAGCAATTTTGGGTACTCTTATTATCTGCACAATTTTATATGTAAGTGTTGCGCTTGTTTTGACAGGTATTGTTCCCGTTGACTTAATAGATATAAAAGCACCTATTGCTCATGCAATGAGTTATGTCGGAAAAGACTGGTTTGCGGGATTTATTTCGCTGGGTGCGTTGTGCGCCTTAACAACAGTTCTTCTAGTTTATCAACTCGGTACTACAAGAATTTTATATGCTATAAGCCGTGACAGATTTCTGCCAAAATCGTGGAGATTAATTCATAAAAAATACAGAACCCCGCATGTAATGACATGGATTTCAGGTGTTGTCGTAATCGTTTGCGGTTTATTTATGGACTTGCATATCTCTGCTGCACTTTGTAATTTTGGTACATTCACCTCTTTTGTAATAATTTGTATTGCAGTATTAATTCTGAGGAAAACAGAACCCGACAGGTCAAGACCGTTCAAAGTTCCGCTATGTCCGTGGTTCCCGCTTGCAGGAATTTTTATTTGTACTGTATTAATCGCTTATTCTCTCAAAACTCTTAAAACATCTTCAATATATTTTGTATTATGGCTTGTTGTGGGTCTGCTTATTTATATGTTCTACGGATATAACCAAAAACGTCTCGAAGAACAGGGGCGCAGAGGTCGTTAATTTATTACAAAATTATCCGTATTAAGTTTCAGTTGATGTTTTGATTCTTCATAAATCGTATTGACGTAGCCTGTGATGTATTGGGGTGACAGGTTAATTTTTTCAAAAATACCGTTATTATATAATTCAATAAGTCGGTCAATTACCCGCTGGGTATATTTTGGAGTGTTTGGACGGAGTTGCAGTTGAATTGTAAAATCAGTACTTTTTCTGTCGGAATTTTCAATAGCGGATGCTATCCCCAAATTTGCCAAATCGTCAGTGCCGCCCGTTGAACGCGGTTTTAAATGTTCTATTGTTGCCATTGAAGCCCAAACCAGCCTGTAGCCGATTTTATCGTTCGTGTCTGTGGAACATTTCAAAATGTATGCGGCTAAATTCTGACGTGATGTAGGCAGTTTCTGTGCGATACACATCAATTTTTCTTTTAATTCTTCATCGGGTAAATCTTCGATTATTTTTGCCAAATCGTATATAAACGACTTCCTTCTGAACGGTATAAATATTTCTTTTCTGTCAATTCTTGATTTAGTTTCTTTAAAAAGTTCGGACAGTTGTTCGTGATTTTTCAGAATTGAGCGTTTTCTGATGTGGTTCAGAAACATAAAAACACTTTTTTGATAACTAAGATTGTTTGTGTGGGTGGAATTGGAAAATCTCAATGATTCTTTGATTAGTTTTTTCATAACTTTTTTGGCTTTGAGGTTTGAGCCTGCATCTATGTAGGTTTTGATTTTTGCAAGATTATACTTAAATTCATATGATGAAAACGGAATGACAACGGGTTTGTCGCTGAGCATTTTGTCGGAGTTGTGTAAAAGTGTCATAAATTTTGAATTGTAAGGCTCGGGCAGTTTTTCAAATTCTTCCCAAAGTTGGTGTAATATCGGCGTCTGAAATTTTCTTAATTTTCTGCTGTAAACGGGTCTGACTTCCTGCAATATCTCTTTTAATGTCATATTTGAATGGTATTTGCTGCGTTCTTTTATAATTTTTATTATCTCGTATTCGTAATCAATAAAACTTTCGGGGTAATTGTCAAAAACTTTCATAATTTCAGTAGCGGGGCGTGAAAACATCCCGTTTCTGAGCCATTTGCTTATTGTTTTTGGGTCAATGGTTATTCTTCTGCTATACATATCGGGGATACCGTACTGAAAAAGTTGTCGGACTTTTGAAATGTTGTTTCCGCTGTGTTCCCCCGGATAATAATATTGAATTTGTTTAATTTGCACATCAGAATTTTCGCAGGTATCCTGCGTTATATTTTTTTCTTCTTTGACCGTTCGGATTGCTTTTTTCATACTTTATCTATTAATATTATAACCTACGTGTGTCAAATATTAAAGTGGGGTCTTTGGAAAGTCTTTCTAATGTTCTTGCAAGACCAATAATATACCCTTTATCAAGATTTGCATCTTTGAATATATTGCGTTGGGTATGATAAAGGTATATAAATCTCTCAATTTGTCTTTCCGCATATTCTGCGATTTTGGGGTCATGCCTGTAACATTCGGCAAAACTTTTGTGTGCCTTTTTAGAATTCATATAGGCAGAAGAAAGTGCGTAGTTTGAAAGTCTGTCAAGTCCGCCGTTGTGGGATGCAACAAGATGGTCTATAGTTCCTAATGAGCCTGCTAACAGGTCGAACCCTATTTGATCGTTTGAACGGTTTTCCGCTTTCATTATAAATGCCGACAGGTTTTCTTTTGATGTCGGAAGTGCAATAGCTTCTTTTTCAACTAAATGAGCCAGTCTTCTGTCGGGCAGAAGGGAAGTTATTTCCTGCAATTCGTATATAAATGATTTTCTGTTAAATTTTAAATGAGTTTTTTCTTTGTGTATTCGTTTTTCGGAATTGTCGGTTAATTCAATAAGGTCTTTGTCGTAAGCGAGAATTGAGCGTTCAAGGTAGTCTGCAAACTTTTTAATCATTGCTTTTTGCTGGTCTTCATATTTTGTGAGATTAAAACCGGGAGCCATTCTTCTTTCTTCCGGAACATCAGTAATACTTCCGGCTATATTTTGCAATCGCCTTATTGCGGCAATTTCTTCATCTGATTGTGCGTTTTTCAAAATACGTTTTTTTACGTTGTTTAGTTTGTAATGAAATTCTTTCACACTGAACGGGACAAAAACTTCTTCATCATACAATTTTTGATATGATGTATACATAAAATGGTTAAATTGTTTTAATAAATCAGCGGGGAAATTGTGTGAATAGTCTTCAATTCTTTTTAATTTCGGAATTTGAATGGTTCTGAGCCGCTCGCTGTGTGCGGGTACAAGCTCCTGTACGAAAGTCTGTAAATCTTTATCAGGGTTGATTTTTGCTTCTTTTCTCAACAGATGAAAAAAGTCATATTCAATTTTAAAAAGAGAACTTGAAAGAGGAGAAACATCCCATGAAATTTGTCTTAATGAACCGTTAAATACCTGTTTTTCAAAGAGCATGTCATACTTTGCGGGGTCCAGAAGAATTATTTTTGAATATAAATCAGGTATGCTGTGGGATAGTAAAGACCTTAGCCCGTCAGCATTAGGAAGTGAACTGCCAAACGATACCATGTCAGGTTTTGCCGTTGGGTTAATTGCGATTTTCTGCTGCCCCGAAACATTCGGGTTTTTACTCCTCGCTCTGTTATATGTGTTGTATGATACCGGTAAAATTCTCATACCTGATTAAAACCCCTAAAAAATAATTTTGCTATTAATGTTACCCCTTTACAGCACCTTCATTTTCTCCCGAGATAAAATATTTTTGCATAGCAAGGAAAAATATTATAATCGGAATTGTTGCGATAATTGAGCCTGCCGCAATAAAGCGCCAGTTAGATGAAAACATTCCCTGTAAATTGTTTACCCCGACAGGGAGAGTGAACATACTTTCTTTTGTTAATACGATACTTGGCCAGAGAAATTCTCCCCATGACCCGATGAATGTGAATATTGCAAGTACTGCAAGTGACGGTTTTACCATTGGTAATATTACTTTCCAAAAAACCTGAAAAACGTTGCACCCGTCAACTATTGCGGCTTCTTCCATTTCTCTGGGGATGGTTAAAAACGCCTGCCGCATCAAAAATATTCCGAATGCGCTAACCGCAAACGGCATAATTAAACCGATAAACCCCATTGTATCCGATACGCTGTCCACCAGATGCAGTTTTAATGTAATAAGATATACAGGAAGCATTATTGCCTGAAACGGTATCATTATAGTCGCAAGAATTGCAAAAAATGTTATTTTCTTTCCCTTAAATTCCATTCTTGCAAGAGGGTAGCCTGCAAGAGAGGACAGTATGAGGTTTAACAGAACTGTACCTCCGGCAACTATCATACTGTTTATGAAATATCGCATCAAATCAACTCTGTGCCATACCCCCGTATAGTTTGCAAAAGTAAAATCTTTTGGTATAAGTGTCGGCGGATATGCAAAAATATTCTCCCCGCTTCCTTTTAAGGATGTTGATAAAAGCCAAACGAACGGGAATATTGAAATAATTGATACCAATATTAAAACAATATGTGTCGGAATGTTTTTGAAATTTATTTTAAATGTCATATTTCCTCCGTTCAAAGCACAGGATGTTAACAAGAGAAAATGCCATTACGATAACCAGCAAAATGACAGCCATAGCCGATGCTATACCCAAATCAAGATTTTCAAAGGCTTTTTCGTATATGTAGTAAACTATTGTTTTTGTGGAGTTTAAAGGTCCGCCTTTTGTCATAACGTAAATCTCTGCAAATATTTTCATTGCGGAAATTGAACTTATTGTTGTGACAAGTGCTATTGTCGGCATAATGTGGGGAACGGTGACTGTCAAATGCTTTTTCCAAAATCCTGCCCCGTCAATTTCGCATGCTTCATAGAGTTCTTTCGGAACACTCATCAGTGCGGCAAGATATATCATCATATAATACCCGATACCTTTCCAAATTGTCAGTATAATAACCGAATATATGGCATATTTTGGGTCTGTAAGCCAGCCGATTGCAGGAAGGTGTAATACCTGCATAAAATAATTCAGTATTCCGTCCTGTGCGTAAAGCCACTTAAACGCAATCGCCGCAACAACAATAGATACAATTACGGGCAAATATATAAGAATTTTGTATAGTGTAATTCCTCTGATTTTCTGGTTTATTAAAATCGCAACCAGCAGCGGGAAAATTGCAAGAATCGGAACTGCAACAACCAGATATAAAATTGTGTTCCATAAAACCTTATAAAATACGGGATTATGCAGAATTGAGATATAGTTTTTTAACCCCGTAAAACCAGCATTATAAATATCGTTTGAATAGTCAAAAAAACTCAAATAAAAAGTCTGAAAAAACGGTATAAAAAAGAATATCACAAGAATTACCGCGGCCGGCAGTAAAAACAAATATGGTGCAGTTTTACCATAATACTTTAACATAAATAAATTATCTCACCGCCTAAATAAAAAGTCAAAGCCTAGTAATTAACACTTATCCCTGCTCTCATTTTTTCCAGAGTTTCGTTGTTCTGTTTGAAGATAACCTGTTTGTTGGCATCAAGACTAGGAATTATTGAAGCATCAGAGTTTTGATGATGTCTTGGTGCAACTTCATAGGTCTTGATTGCGCGTTTTCCTGTCAGACGCTGCATAAAGTCATAATATTTTTTCTTAAATCCTGTTGAATTGTTTTGTTTGGTTTCCAAATCAATCAGTTCATCTCTTGTATGTGTCTGTAACGGAACTCCGACAGATGAACGTGTCAGCATTTCGCCTAATGTCGTATCAACTAAGGTTACCCAACTCATTCCAAGTAAAGATGCGTTGTATTGGTTTCTGAAGGTTGAATTGAACAGGTCAATCAATAATGTCTGATAGAATAATCTTGAACCTTCCTGAACAAATCTTTCTTTGAATTTCGTATTAGCGCCTTCTTTGTCGTTTCCGTTTGATTTCAGCATAACCATATTGTAGTTATCAGTCATCAGGAACCATATTGTAGCAACTGATGCTGCTGTTTTTGCGAGGTTTGACAATTCAGCATTTGATACGCTTGATAATGAATCTTCGTTGAATGCTTTTAACAGATTGTCCTGAATATAATCTTTAAATTCTTTTTCGTTAAAGTTCTTTTTGGTTGCCTGTTTGTAGATTTTGTTAAAACTGTGAGCAAGAGCATCAATTTCTGATGTTGCTTTTGAAATCTTCGGAGTTTTTCTGAATACGTTTAACAGTTTTTCATCAATCATCCAGTATGGCAGAGTGATGGTGTTCCAGATGAATTTGAACGGTGCGATTACAAAGTTTACAAGCGGTTTGACTTTTTTGTCTTTCTTTCCGAAATCGTAAAATTCCTGACCGTTTTTGGTTACTCTTGCTGCACCTTTGCCGATACTTTCATATTTGTCGGCTAATTTCTCAAAACCGTTATCTCTCATTGCCTTTAAGACTTTTTCAAGGTCGTTCGGTTTTACCAGAAATTCTTCTGTTGTCATACCTTTGTAGAGTTTTGTGAACGGTTTGTATATAACCTTTTCTTCAAAAAGTTTTACTGCGTATTCAAGTTTTCTTTCGGTTTCGTTTAATCTTTCGTATTTTTTCGGGTTTGCATTTTTTAATGCTTTGTCAAAGTCTGCAAAAGCCTTATCTATTCCGAGTTCTTCATATAATTTACTGTTATTTTTCTTTAGATTTTCAAAGTAATTTAATGCGGCTTTTTTAACGGACGGGAGATGTTTTATTCCTTTAATTCCGTAACCTAAGCCTAAGATTATACCTGATGCTTTTAATAATGTATCAAATGATAAAAGCGGTTTGTGTTGTTCCTTTTCTTTTGGCTTTTTAAGTCCTTTTGCGGAAACTCCGGTATCTTTTTCAACTTTGATTTTTGCTTCGGGAGCATTCATTCTTTCGTTTTCGGCTCTTGCCTGTTCGGGGGTTAATCTTGTAATATGTTTTCCGTTGGTCAGACGGGAGAACATTTCTGTTACAAGTACCGTAACACCTGTTGTTAAAACAATACCGAATTTGGATTTGTTTATGAATTTTTGGAAAGCCCCCATTGTAATTAGTGTCAGGTAACCGCTTGCCAAAATTCTGCTGACTTCCTGTCTGAAACGTACTTTTCTTTCGTGTTCTGCTGCTATACCGTCATCATCCATCATACGAGAGAGGTTATAAGCATCATTTGCAAGAAATATTGCCGGAGGCAGACCGGAAACCAGTCTGTTTAATGCTCTTTCGTGTTTTGTATCGTAATTACCGGATTTTGGGTCAAACATTTTTAATTCTGCTTTAAAAATGTCAGAATCCATATTCTTGTCAACGTCTGCTTTAACTTTTGCCATTTCTTCGGGGGTGAGGTCTTTTACGTTTTTACCTAATCTTTTTGCTTCTTTTTCCGCAGCCTGATTTATCTTCATATCATGGAAGGTTATCAGTCCTCTTAACGAATTCATTTTGGCATCAATTTTAGAGCGCTGTCTGATATTTTGAAACATTTTGCTATCAAGAGCATTATTTGACCATTTTTTGAGTCCGGGAATTTTACCCAAAAGTTCAACGATGCCGTTTAAGATATCAAAAGGCAGAATTTTAAAAGGATAAAGAATACCGTCTAATGCGAGATGAGGAATTGTTTTCTTTCTCAGAGTAATCTCATCCCCTTTAACGGAAATCCAGTCGGATGTCATATCGGCTCTTTTTGTTACCATATCGTCATAAAGTTCACGACCCATTTTGCCAAAGTGTCTGTCCGAAAATTCAAGAAATTCCTTTACGCTGTATTTTTTATCTAATTCTTTATACATAAAAGAAAGACCTTTAAAACTTAAATCCTGATGATTAGTTTTTAAAGGTCTCTTAATATCTTGATAGTTATATTGTGAATAAAAATTTCGACTCTTATATTGTGGATAAAAATTGGAAACTGAATTGGGGGACATGTATTCCTGCGGGTATCGTTTCCTGTCTATTCGTAGTTTTGTTACACTATCTGTTATCATGTTCCTCACACTATCCACTTTTTGTATTTTCTATCATATTAAAACAAAAGGCAATAATATTTTGCTAAAACTTTACGTAAGTTTACAAAGAACTGAAAAAGAGGGATAACAAACTCTGTTACCCCTCTTTTCTAATGTTGTTACCGATTCTATTCTTCTTCCTCGTCGTCTTTTTTTATTTGGTCAACGACAAGTTTTGCCATCTCTTTTGCAATAATTTTCTGTGTATCCGCCGGACAATTCTGAAGCATATTCATTGCGGTTCTTAATGTCGCATCAATATCATACCATCTGCCGCGGCGGTTGTCGTCCAGACCTGAACCGACAGCACTTATAATATCGTCAACCGCTTCAAACTGTTCATCTTCAATATTGTGTTCAATAATGATTTTAATAAGGTTAAGAGCAACTCTTATTTGTGTCTGGTCATCTGTTTCTTCTAACGTTCTGACAGCTTCCGACAGTACCGGATCTTTATCGTACCAGCGTCTGTAGTGGTTTGAATATTCTTCTTTCATAATTAGCCCCCTTTTAATTAATATTAATGGTTTAGTGCGGATATTGTCAAGATTTTGTATAATTTTTAACTTTTATCTTATTATATATTTAATATAAATTTACAAACCTTTACAAATTTTCAAATATTTGGTAGTATTTACTCAAAGATATAGTGTGTAGATAATGGAGTTAATTATGGCAACTAAAAAAAGTGCAGAACAAGACTTTGAAGCCCTTTTGGAAAAGTATGATTACAATTTTCAAAAAGGTGATCTTGTAAAAGGTGTAGTCTGCGGATTTGAAAGTCAGGGTGTTATGGTTGATATCGGTGCAAAAAATTATGCCGTTATTCCGACTTATGAAGCCGTTGACAAGGGCGAAAATATTGAAGAAAAATTCAAAAAAGGTGATGAAGGTGAATTCCTTATTATAAGAGAGGAAGATGAGGACGGAAAACTTCTTCTCTCCAAGAAAAAAGTTGATTTTGCTTATGCCTGGAAAGAACTTGAAAAAGCAAAAGCCGCTGATGAAACTATCCTCGGCACTGTTGTTAATACGGTTAAGGGCGGTGTCCTTGTTGAAGTTTCCGGAGTACGCGGATTTATTCCTTCTTCTCAATTGAGAACAAGAGAAACCGATATTGAAGTCGGTTCAAAACTTGAATTGAAGATTTTAACACTTGATGTTCAGCAAAACAACTTTATTCTTTCTAATAAGAAGGTTTATGAAGACACTGTTGAAGAAGCACGTAAAAATATCTTCTCTCAAATTGAACCCGGTCAGGTAGTTAAAGGCGAAGTCGTCAGAATTACCGATTTTGGTGCGTTTGTTGATTTGGGCGGAATTGACGGCCTGTTGCCGTTATCTCAGCTTTCTTGGAGATGGATTGACCATCCGACAGATATTCTTAATGTCGGTGACAAACTGGATGTTGAAGTTATTGCAGTTGATCATGACAAACAGAGAGTTTCTCTCAGTCTGAAAAATCTGGAGCCTGATCCGTGGATTGAAGCCGCTGACAAAATTAAAGAGGGTGACAAAATTGAAGGCACAGTTACACGTTTAAAACACTTTGGCGCGTTTATAGAAGTGTTCCCCGGTGTTGAAGCATTACTCCCTCATAACGAAGTTGTTGAATTTCAGAACGAATCAAAAACTATCGTTAAAGTCGGGGATAAAATCAGTACTTACATCCTGAAATTTAACCCGTCAGATAAACGTATTGCATTATCTGTTCATGAGCAATCAACAACAGAGGTTGAATCAGCAGAGTAATAAAATAAATAATTGTAAAAACGGCAGATTTCAAAATATGAAGTCTGCCGTTTTTATTATATTGACTTTATAAAAATAATTATTATAACAATATCATACGTTTAGATGTTTATTACTCTTGAAAAGTAATACATAATAATGACAGGAAAGAGTAGTAGCATGCCATTCAGGTATAGATTGCAGAAAGTTTTAGACTTTAGAATAAACCAAAAACAGGAACAACTGATACGGGTTCAAAAAGCTCAGGCAGCAGTCTATAAGGCAGAACAGGACATTAAAAAGAACGAACAGGACATTGTAGATACTAAAAATGGCATGAGACACGCTGACCCTATGATGTTCGATGTGTACGACAAATACCTTGAACACCTGTGGGAAAAAGCAGAAGAATTGGAGCTGATACGTCAGGAAAAACAACGATTACTTGATATAGAAATAGCAAAACTTGTCAAGTGTGAGCAGGCAGTAAAGGTTCTTGAAAAACACAAAGAAAAAAGCAAAGAGGCTTATCTTGCAGAAGAAAAAGCAGCAGAATTAAAACAATTCTCCGAACTGGGCGTAACAAGACACTATAAGCGAACGATGGAAGCCAGAGAGGAAGAAGAAAAAGCGATATTAAAACAGTTAGAAGAATTAGATAGAAGGTAAATGATATGAGTTTAAATGTTACATCAACAGTTTCAGGTGCATCCTCAGCAGGACAGGTTACAAATTCTCAGGCATCGGAAACTTCCGCTAAAACATCAACAGAGTCTGATTTCAAAGACGAAATGAAAAAAGTTGAAACAAAAAATGAAACAAAAGAGCCGAAAGAGGCTGAAAACAAAAAAACGGATGATACATTAAAATCAGATAAAGCGGCAATTAAAGAAGAAAAAGGCAGTATTGACAAATTAAGTCAGGAAACTGCAGAAAATTCCATGGAAAATTTAAAGTTTGCTTCTCTTTCAATGATAGATAATGTTAATAATAATCTTTCAAATGATATTCAGATGATGATGAATACGAACGGGGTTAGCGCAGGGGATTTCACAAATTCACTGTTATCTTCGGTGAATGACAAGACTTTCGGTGCAATGTTTTCACTTGACTATACAAATTCTTTGTCTATGACAGAATCTGATGCTCAGTTTTTTATAAACCTTGCTCAAAATGGTACTGTGACCACTCAGGCTGTTGTCGCACAGGCACAAGCGGCACTTGATAACGGCGCAGAACTTTCACAGATTCAGCAAAATGTAAAAATTTCCGAAACACTTTTGAATGCGATAAATATTGCAAGAGAGAAAAATCAGCCGTTAAGAATTGATTTTGACCAAAATATTTCTGTTATTATGCGTTTTGGCAGAGATGGTTCTTTTGCGGCTAATTTTATCCCCGGAGATAAAGTTGTTGAACAGTATTTAAAAAATAATCTCGACTCATTAAAGTCAACTTTTGATGAAAAAGAATTGCCATATAGCGATTTGTCTTATTCAAACCGCGGTTCAAAACAACAGAAAGAACAACAAAGAAGTCAGCAGCAATAAGGAGTAAAAGCCATTATGAATGACGCATTTATCACAGCTATCAACACTCAATACGCAACCATAAACTGGATGGATGTTATCGCAGATAACATGACAAATGTTTACACTCCGGGGTTCAGAGAAAAGCAGGTTACCTTCAAAACCTTCCTCGGTGGCGCTATAAACGATGATTATGACAAAAAAATCAGTCAGGGTAAATCAACTCCCGGTACTTCTAATGATAACCTGTTTTTGGAAGGTAAAGGCTTTTTCCTGACAAAAACATCGGAAGGTAAAAGTGTCTATACCCGATTAGGAGAATTTACGTTTGACGGTGAAGGTGTTTATCGTGCGAAAAACGGAAATACCGTTCAGGGCTACATTCTGAATGATAAAGGCGAAATTATGCAGGGTACAAAACCCATAAGTGCGGATTTGTATCAGGAAACTGCCCTTAAAGGCGGTGCGCTTGATATTCCGACAACAAGTATAAAAATGTGGATTGACCCGAACAATGGTAAATATCTCGGAAAATATGATGAATATGAAATTCAAAAAGACGGTACAATTGTCGGAAAAGCCGAAAGCGGCAAAAAAGTTGTACCTCTGTACAGAATCACAACAAGAAATTTTCACAATTCGGCAGGTCTTTATGAATATAAAGAAGGTTTGTACCTTGAAACGGAAGAATCAGGAAAGCCGGTTTTGGGCTGCGGTGAGATTCGTTCAGGTCTGTTAGAATTGTCAAATGCTGATTTTAAAGGTAATATTTCATATTATCAAATGGCTAAAATGCAGATGGAAGTCGTAAATAAACTGATTTCCTCAAACAAAGACCTGTTGCAGCAGGCAATGCAAATGGTAAGTTCTTCATAGTTAAGTTATTATTAAATATTAAACTCCATTTTATATTAGAGGCTTTATGCCTCTTTTTTGTTGCAAATAGTATCATTTATGTGTTTTCTTATTTACATTTATTGATGAAAATTGTACAATATATGTGTAGAGAATAATTGTTTACAGTTTGAAAAGGAGTTATTTATGGAACATTTAAAAGTTGCTATCGGTTCAGACCATGGTGGTTTTAGATATAAAGAAAGTATTATGGATTATCTGAAAGCGAGAAATATAGAGTTTGTTGATGTTGGAACTTATACTCCCGAATCTTGTGATTATCCGATTATTGCCCGTAAGGTTGCGGAAAAAGTTATTTCTGGTGATGCTGACCGCGGAATTTTGGTTTGCGGAACAGGTATCGGTATGTCAATAACAGCAAATAAGGTTCATGGTATTCGTGCGGCTTTGTGTTCCGATACTTATTCGGCAAGAGTTTCAAGAGCTCATAACAACGCAAATATCCTTTGCCTTGGGGAAAGAGTCATAGGCGAGCATTTGGCGCTCGATATTGTTGATATTTGGCTTAAAACAGGTTTTGAAGGCGGTCGTCATAAACGCCGTGTAGATATGATTGAATAAGGAAAATATATTTTATGGAACTTGATTCAAATAAATTTGCGTGTGTTATTGCACAATTCTTGGATGATAAACTTGGAAAAAATATTACAATTCTGAATATCAGTAATGTATCTTCGCTTGCAGATTATTTTGTAATTGTAACAGGGGATTCAACTCCGCATGTTAAGTCTTTGATGGAGCATGTAAAAGACAGGGTTAAAACATCATTTTCAAGGCTTCCTTTAAAGCAGGAAAATGATGCCAAAAATCGTTGGAATTTAATTGACTACGGTGATGTAGTTGTTCATATTCTGCATAAAGAAGAACGTGAAACCTACGCTATTGAAAAGTTTTGGAGCCATGCATACAGCGTTTCGGAAAAAGATTGGCGGGAGGTTGCAAAAGAGTACAGTAAGTATTCTAAATAGCAGCAAAATTTTATATATGTGTTTCTAGTTCAGTATGATTGTAAATGCGATAAACAATATTAAGAGTAATGGCTGTTTTGCTTATAAAAATCAAAACAGAAGTTACTCTTTTGTTTCTAAATCAGAAAAACAGGCAAAAAATGATTTTGAAAATTATGATAAAGCGCTTTCAAATATAAATACTACTTTAATA
>CAMHMW010000001.1 GCA_946186335.1 uncultured Candidatus Melainabacteria bacterium | reverse complement strand
CGCAAAGGCGAATTTAACGAAATAAAAAAGGGGCTGAAAGACTTATCCGATGAAGATAAAAGAATTGTCGGCTCACTTGCCAACGAAATAAGCCAAAAACTTGAAAAATCCATATCCGAAAAATTTCAGGCATTTTATATTAAAGAATTAAACCAAAAACTTGAAAAAGAAAAAATTGATATAACCCTGCCGGGACAATACACTCCACACGGACATGTTCATCCGCTGACATCAACAACGAATGAAATTGTTTCAATTTTTCAGAGTCTTGGGTTTTCTGTTGCCCCGAACGAATGTTCACCGGAAGTTGAAACAGAATACTTTAACTTTGATATGTTAAACGTACCCAAAGACCACCCCGCACGTGACGTTCAGGATACTTTCTATACAAATATAGCAAAAAATGTTGTATTGAGAAGCCAGACATCAGGCGCTCAAATTCACGTTATGGAAAACCAAAAACCGCCTATCCGAATTATTGCACCGGGCAGAGTTTACAGAAATGAAAACATAAATGCCCGCAAAAATAATTTCTTCCACCAGATAGAAGGTCTTTATGTTGATAAAGATATTACTTTCGGAGATTTGAAAGGGGTTTTAAACGAATTTATCAGAATATACTTCGGAGCAAGCCGTCCGACAAGATTCAGAAACAGTTTTTTCCCGTTCACGGAACCGTCAGCAGAAGTTGATGTTCAGTGTATTATGTGCGAAGGAAAAGGTTGCCGCACATGCTCAGGAACAGGTTGGCTTGAAATTTTAGGGGCAGGCATGGTTGACCCGAACGTATTGAGAGGTGTCGGAATTGACCCTGATGTTTATTCCGGTTTTGCTTTCGGTATGGGGGTTGAAAGACTTGCCATGCTGAAATATGCTATTGATGATATAAGATTATTCTTTAATGATGATGTAAGATTTTTGGAACAATTTAAGGGATAAATAATAACTCTATTTCCTCACCCCTTGCGGTAGAGGGATAGGGAGAGAGGTAAATAAATGTCAGTTATAATAATGATATTACTTTTAGGATTTTTAATTCTCGTTCACGAAATGGGGCATTTTATCGCTGCCCGCTCTCTGGGAATTAAAGTTTCAAAATTTGCAATAGGATTTCCGATAGGTCCTACACTGTGGAGTAAAAAAATCGGAGATGTCGAATACTTGATTCATGCCTGTCTTTTGGGCGGATATGTGGCATTTCCCGATGATGAAAAAGATTCCGAACTTCCGCCTGATTCCCCCGAGAGATTTGCAAACGCACCTGTCTGGAAAAGAATTATAGTAATATCGGCAGGGGTTCTGACAAACCTTGTTGTTGCATTTTTACTCGTATTTCTGGTTGCAGGTATCTGGGGGGAACTGCCCTCAGGAAAGGCCAATGTTTATGTCGGTAAAATACTTGCAGATAAAGGAGAATCCGTATGGAACAGCGGACTAAAAAAAGGTGATAAAATCTTAACCATAAACGGTTCAAAAATAGAATCTCATTATGCACTTACACTCTATGCCAAAAACAGTGCACAATTTGACGGCAAAGTTGACGAAGAAGTTTATGAAGATAACCTCAGCGAACTGGAAGGGCTGAATATAGGTCTTGTACCGGATGTTAAAATAGATAAAGGGGTTGTGGTAAAACTTGCACCTTTTGAAAATGAACCGGCAATTCATCTGGATGATGAAATTCTTCAGGGTTTGGCATTTTATAAAGATAAACGGTTAAAACTCAGCGAAAATCAAATAAAACTGAGAGATGAAATATATGGTAAATCTGAATATACGGCAGACGGAGAAACAACTCTTAATGACATTGCTTATGCAGTATCAGATAATTACAGACCGTTAGATATTACGGTTGAAAGAAAAGGAAAAGTCCTTACCCTGAAAACAATTTATCCGAACAAACAGGGCTTAATCGGAATTATGCCAAGGGTTGAAGCAATTACAGTCAAAACAAAAACCTTCCCGCAGATTATAAAAGGCGGAACGGATTATCTTGTAAAACAGACCGTAATGCAAATATACGGATTTTGGCAGTTAATTACGGGTAAAATTCCGGCAAAAGAAGTTCATGGAATTGTGGCAGTTGCAAAAATCGGCGGAGATGTAATATCTCATGGCGGAATGTCCTCCGGACTATTGCTGACGGCAATAATTTCCGCCTGGCTTGCTATTTTGAATTTCTTGCCCATACCGGCACTTGACGGCGGTCACTTTATGTTTATGATGATTGAAACTCTGAGAGGGAAACCCGTCAGCGAAAAAGTCATTGAGTGGACAAGTACGGTATTTTTTGTACTTATAATAATTCTTGCATTTTTACTTATCGGTAATGATATTTATGCACTAATAATGCATCAACTGTAACTTTGTTTGTGATATAATTAACAAGGTTATATAATATACATTTATTAAGAGGTAAAGATGATAGACTTTATACAAACGCATGGAATGATAATATCAGGTGCTATACTTCTGATTGCATACATATTTATTGCCAGCGAAAAAATACAAAAATCTGTCGTTGCACTTGTCGGGGCATCTTTGACAATGCTTTTGGGACTTGTTCCATTGACACTAAACCTTGAAAACAACGTAAAAGGAGTATTTGAATACGTTGATTTTGAAGTTATATTTTTACTTATCGGAATGATGATAATTGTCCATATTGCAAGTCGCAGCGGAGTTTTTAAATGGATGGCTATAAACTTGTTAAAAGCAACAAAAGGACATCCGAAAACGGTTTTGTTCGCACTTGCCGCATTTACGGCGTTTGCATCAGCTTTTTTAGATAACGTAACGACTGTTGTTTTAATGATGCCAATTACATTTGTAATTGCAAAAGAATTTGAAACTGACCCTGTTCCGTTTTTAATAACAGAGGTTCTTGCATCAAATATCGGCGGTACTGCAACACTAATCGGAGATCCCCCGAACATTATTATCGGAACACGTGCAGGACTGAGTTTTATGGATTTTGTCAGAGAACTCACCCCGATAGTATTTATAATATTTATGATTTCTATAGGAATACTTATTTTTATTTTCAGGAAACACTTAAAAGCAACTCCTGAAAAAATGGCACATATTGCAAATCTTGATAATTCAAACACAATTACCGATAAAGGACTTATGATTCGTTCTGTCATAACTCTGGCACTTGTTATATTAGGGTTTGTAACTCACGATATAACACATATTTCGGCATTCGTGTTTGCGGTTGCGGGGGCATCTTTCCTGCTATTGTTTGAAAAACCGAAAGAAATCTATCGTGATGTTGAATGGCTGACAATATTTTTCTTCATTGGTCTGTTCATTATCATAGGCGGATTTGAGGCTAACGGCGGAATAAAATTCCTTGCGGATCAATTGATTGTCCTTACTCATGGAAGTATTGAAGCCGCAACAATGATAATTTTATGGGCATCGGGAATACTCTCCGGCATAATAGATAACATTCCATATACCGCAACTATGGCACCTCTGATTTCCGAACTCATAAATCCTGCTAACCCGAACGCAATGACAGGTCCTGTTCATGCTCTTTGGTGGGCATTATCTTTGGGTGCATGTTTAGGCGGAAATCTTACAATTATCGGGGCAGCCGCAAATGTTTTGGTCAGCGAAACCGCAGCATCTCACGGACATAAGATTTCATTTTTAAGGTTTATGAAATACGGATGCTTAATTGTATTTATATCGTTGGCTTTAAGTTCGGTTTATCTGTATTTCAGATATTTACGCTAAGTATCAAGGAATTAGAAAACGGCGGATGTATATTACATCCGCCGTTTCTTTTATCTATAACCGAGAAAGGACTAATTATTCAGCACAACCAAAGGCTATTGTTATGTGTTCTCTTGGGTTAACTGCGGATATTTTTGAACCTTTCGGGTCAACAAGGTAAGCAAATTCATCCCCTGTTGTCTGGAATAAGCCCATAGTACCGGATAAAGCAGTTCTTGTTGCGTCAACAGGTGCCTTTGCCGTTTCGTACAGACCTTCTCCGAGGTTGCGTGCAGCAGCACCGAATTGCCCCTGGAAAGTATGACCCAGCATATAGCCGGCATTGTTTGAAACATTCTCTGCTGCATTACCGACATTAGTTAAGATACCGCCTGCCGTTCTGCCGACAACACCGACTAACGACCCTGCCCATGTAAACGGCATTTCAACAAGTCTTGCCACAATATTTACACGTTTTGATTTGTTAACCTGTGCTTGCAAAATTTGTTTTGGTAATTTTGTTTTGCAGTCACCGTGTTTGATTTCCGTAAACGCAAGTTTCAATGCGCCTTTATTACATCCTGACGGTCTTATAACTTCAACCACCTGACCTGTAACAGTTGAACCGCAGGGATATGTAACCCCGTTAATTGTGACATCCTCTAACGTATTTGCTCTGAAATACTGACCTACGTGAGAAGATTTTGCGGTAATCTGGTCTATCATTGAAAGTTTAAGTGTCGGAATTTTCACGATTTCTTCGTGTTCGGCAAACAGGTTTTCACTCGGGCAAATCGGACAAGCCGCATTTGCAGTTTTCGGATTTATGTCATAACCAAGCGCAACACGAACTGTTTGCATCATAGAAGCAATATCAGCACGGGAAGCATCTTTGTTCGGCATAATCATATTCGGAACAGGTGAATCTTTCAGCGCACCGCTCTGCAAAGATTTTGCAACAGGGATTCTTGCCCAGTTCGGGATTTTGTTTCCGTCAGAATAATGACTCAGAATTTCATCAGCCTTGCACTGGTCAATATCACAAGTCATACCTTTGGCAATTGATGCCAAAGCCTCAACTCGTGTGACTGGGGCTTTCGGTCTGAAAGTTTTATTCGGATACCCTGCAAGCAAATCTTCGTCAACAGCCTTGACTATTGCGGCATTAGCCCAGTTGTTCTGCGCAACATCGGTAAACTTCGTTCTTGCACCATAACTCGGGGTAAGATTAAATCCTTTTACAAGCATTGTTGCAAATTCCGCACGTGATATGTTTTTATTAGGCTTGAACAGCCCGTCCGGATAACCGACAACAATATCATTTATTGCCAGTTTATCAATATCGCATGCTGCCCAATGGCTGTTTGGGACATCAGGGAACATGCACCCTCCTAAAGGGGAAGCCGCACCGGTTATTTCCTGTTTCGGCAACTCATAAGGAACATAAGATTTTTTCATCGCTTCAATTGAGTTTGCAGACTGAAAATCAATAGGACAGGATGCACCATCCATAGTTCTGTTATCTCTGTTTACTATTGCGCCACTGCCAGTATTCGGACATCCGTTTAAGCAGGGTAATTGTGCCGCAGCACCTGTTTGGCAGTTACAATCTCTTGCAACGGTTGCTCCGCTGACAGAAGACAACATGCCGTCTGCGGGGGAGTTAATACCGTTCATTGCGGTTTCTGTTGAAAGAATAGAGTTTGCAGGTTCACCTACATAGTTATTAGAACCGTAAATTGCCTGCGGATAGCCGTAAACCTGTTTCATATCCGCTCTATCAGGTTTCCCCGACTGTGGACATAAGGTTGAGGATGGTCCTGTTGTTTTGTTACAACTGATATCATCATTACAGCCTTTTGTTTTGCGATAACGCTGTTTTTTACATTTACAGTCAGATTTTGGTTTTTTACACCTGTTACACGTTGTTGACGGTGCTGTTGTCACGGGACATGCCGGTCCTGTAACAACAGGGGTCGGCTCCTGTGCTGAACAAGGGCAGGCTGCCATTACCGGAGTTAAGGAACACGTTGATATTCCAACGGCAATCGCAGCTGCCAGAGTTAGTTTCTTAATGGACATTTTTACCTCCTTGTTTGTATTTTTTGTTTTATTTGCGCCATTATTTCGCAATAAAACATACATTTTTCTTATACCTGATTATGTACTTTTCAAGAGGGTTAAAACATTAGTAATATTACTTATTCAACAGGATAATTTCCTGTTACTAAAAATCAAATGCTAAGTTTGTAACAATTTTTGTAAAATACGCAAAAAATTACTACAATTAGTTTTTATATATATGTGTGAAGGTTAATAATATTTTGTGTCAAGGAGTCTTATGTATAGTAAGGAATTTATGAAATTTTTGTATGGGTACCAGAAGGACGATTTCAAGCCGAAAGAATCCGAAAAGTATGAAATACGCTTTATAAACAAAGGCGGGGGCAAGTTAGCCGAAGTTCCCGTTACAAATCCCGTAATAAAACAATAAAGATATTTACATAAGCCATAGAAAACAAAAAGCCGGTCATATCCGGCTTTTTACGTTTATTATTAATACCAGTTGCAACTGCCTGAGCGGCAAAGAAGTTTATCCAATTCCGAAATAGTTTCCGTTCTTGTCATCTCATAGGTAACAGGAGTTATTGAAATTTGGTTATTCTGAATTGCCGCCAAATCAGTCTGGGCATCATCAGGCTCGGTTATAAGTTCACCGGCAAGCCAGTAATAGACCTTGCCTCTGGGGTCAATTCTTTTTTCATAATCATCCGTAAACATTTTTCTCCCGAGTTCGGTTATTGCAACCCCGGTAATGTCACCTGCTTCAAGTTTCGGGATGTTAACATTTAAAATACATTTGCTGGGAAACTTGAAATCTTTTAACTTATCAAGAAGCGCACTCATAAATTGCGCTGGGAATTTAAAATCTTCATAATCGGCAGACATTGTTGCAAGAGAAACCGCAATACTCGGATACCCGAGCATAGCTCCTTCCATTGCACAACTTACGGTACCGGAATACAAAATATCAGAACCCAAATTCGGGCCATGGTTTATTCCCGAAAGAACAACATCGGGCTTTTCTTCATCAGACAATATTGCATTTATTGCGATTTTTACACAATCTCCCGGAGTCCCTGTTGTAACCCATGCTCTTTTTGCACCGTATTCGCCGTTTTCCAGTTCTTCAACTCTTAACGGAGTGTGCAAAGTCAAAGAATGCCCCGCTGCACTACGTTCTCTGTCAGGTGCAACAATATAAACATTATGCTTTTTTGACAATTCCTCGGATAAAGCCCTTATCCCGTTTGCAGCAATTCCGTCATCATTTGCTATTAATATATTCATTTTATCTTCTCCGTTTTTACATACACAATACAATCATATAGATATTTACCCATCTTTCAAAATTGTTAAGCATTGTAAAGTGCAATATCAAAAATATAGCAATTTTATATACTCAAAAAACTTTATATACATGTAAACACGAGGAAGTGGCTCAAGTTGAGGAATTAAAAAAGACTTAAGCACACACTTCACACTTCACTATTACGAGGAATTGTAAAAGTTTTACATTCCAAGGCTCTTCATTCCGAGGAGTCTTTTTTTTATGCAAAATTTGATAGTTTACATTTATATACAAAGGACTTTAATTTTAATTAAACATGATTTATAATATTAGTAGGGATAGTTACGAAAATGGTAAGTTTTGATGCAAAATCCGCTATAACAACCCCAACCGGTCTTTATTCAGGCACCGAGGGTTCTGCTGTGGCAAAATTTTACAGAACACTTGCAACTTCGTCTAATCCCTCATCGTTCAGAGCAGAAAACTACCGGACAACAGATTTTGCAAGGGCTGTGTACGGCGACGGACCGTACAGCCTCTTGCGGCCGAATAATACTTCCGACATTAAAGCCATAAACATTGATTATGTCGCATAATTTCGGTTTTATTAAGATTTATTAATATTTCTTTTACAAAAAAGGCAATTCTCAGAAAAAAAAATACTTTATATAAGAGTATATAGGAAAGAGGATATTTGAAGCCAATGAAAGAACAAGAATTAAACACATTGATGTCAGTAGTTTCAGATCCGATAGAAAATGTGTATAAAATCGAATCATATAAAGATTTAGCGGAAATTCAAAGAATAATAAGAATTTTTGATATTTCCAAAGAACAGCACAATAAACACACAATGTTTTCTATAAAAAATCTGGCGGCATTGCGATTGGTATTAAGCAACAACTAGATTTTAACAAGATTTTCGGTAAAAGTCTAAAGTCCTTATCATTTGGGGGTAAGGACTTTTGTTTTGGGTTAATGGGTTATTAAATAAATTATGGGGGGTGCGAAAAGCAATACACCGACAATAATTGCAGAAATTGTCACAACCATGACGGCACCTGCCGCAATATCTTTCGCCATTCCGACCATTCTTGAAAACCTGTTATGAAAAACTGCATCCAGAGCAAATTCTATTGCAGAATTAAGCATCTCGGCGGAAATCACTGCTGCTATTGCCATAATCAGTATGCAAAAACGGGGAATTGAAAAATTAAGGCAATACGCACTTATAAGTACCAATGCACCCGCAAACAGATGGACTCTTATATTTCTTTCACTTTTTAAACTTAATCTCATACCTTTTCTTGCATTTTTAAAGGTACTTGAAAAATTCTGGCATTTATATCTTGTCATACTTAATTCCCATACTTTCCAAAACTTTTTTCTGTTGTTTCACCACAAAATTAAATTCTTCTTCCGTCTGATGATCAAAACCCAAAAGGTGCATTATACCGTGACTTATCATAAACTTCAATTCAGTTTCTTTTGAAATTCCTTTTTCGTCAGCAGAAGATTTAATCTTATCTAATGCTATTATAATCTCACCAAGATTAATTTCAAATTCCTGAATTATACGCTCATCATCTGCCGAATCCGCAAACAATGCAAAGGTTATAATATCCGCAGAATAGTCTTTTCCCCTGTAATCGCGATTTATAATATGCGTTTTTTCCCCGTCACAAAACAAAATATCAAACGAAATTGTTTTGTAATCATACCCGCTAAGACACCATCCCGCAGTAATTTCAGGCTGACCGGCAAAGAAATTCATAACTTTTCCCCCAAAATCCGAAATTTCTTTTTCATCAATATCCCAGCCCGAATACTCGTTTTCAACATCAATTTTATAATTTATCATAAATCTTTTTTCTCGTTATTTGACCAATCAGCGTTTTCAGTATTATATTTGGGTTTTGAGTCTTCCAACTCCTGAATTTTCTTTTCAAAATCTTCATCAAGTATCTTGTTCGGCATTTCTATTTTATTTTTGTTAAATTCCTGTGCAATGTCTTCCTGATACTTAATTCTGTCGTGCTGCATACCGCGCAAAATTCTGCTGAACGTCAATGCAATAATTTTCAAATCCTTCAATGTCAGAGGGCTATCGGCAAGTTGACCGTCATTCAGTCGTTCCACAATAATTTTGTCAATAATACTTTCAATTTCATCGGATGTTGCACCTTTCATCGCACGAACCGCCGATTCAACCGCATCTGCAAGCATAAGAATTGCTGTTTCTTTTGAATTTGGTTTTGGTCCGGGGTATCTGAACTGTTCTTCTTTAACGTTTTCCACCCCTTCTTCAAGCACAGCCTGATTATAAAAATATTTAGCAAGTCCTTCGCCGTGGTGTTGTATAATAAAATCACAAATAACATTCGGTAATCCGTTTTTCTTTGCAATTTCAACCCCGTCTTTAGGGTGTGCGGTAATAACCATCTTGCTTAATCTCGGATTTAACTTGTTATGAGGATTTTCAATTCCGAAATACGACTGGTTTTCAACGAAAAACAGAGGTCTTTTCAATTTTCCGATGTCGTGATAAAAAGCCCCGACACGTGCTAAAATCGGATTTGCGCCGATGGCTTCGGATGCCGCCTCACACAGAGTTGAAACCATCAGACTGTGATGATATGTTCCCGGTGCTTCCATCTGCAGACGTTTCAAAAGGGGCTGATTATGGTCGCCCAATTCCGCAAGTCCGTACGGAGTTATTATCTGGAAAGTATTTTCCAACAGGGGAGATACCCCTAAAACTATTATTGAATTTATAATACAACTAAGGAATATATATACGCAATTTTTGACTATCAGATAATTTTCAACATCAGTGAGACATTTATCAATAAAATACAAACTGAGCATTATCAAAAGCCCTGAAACAGCAAGATGAAATCCGACTTTTATCATATCAAATCTTCTTGTATAACGAATTTTTGAAACAGTTATCATACCGATAAGCGACAATACGGTAAATATAATCATAAATTCGGCATCATACTGCATTCCGACCGTCAAAATTGTCAGAGTTAAAACTGTGAGTAAAAACGAAATTCGCGGATTCAGAAATATCGCCGCAACCGTAATTACAGCAGGTATCGGCAGGGTATATCGCAGAGATTCGGAATAAGATGTTGAACCTGCCTGCAATAATATTGCACAGGCAGATGTCAGCAGAACAAGCATCGCACAAAGTGCCATATATCGCGGTTCTTTAAACTGCTTTTCAAACCCCTTGATATAAGAAATAAACGTCAGTGTGAGAATTAACACAAGGATATAAACCGATAAAATTCCTTGAGAATTTAATTCGTATACATTGTACCCCGCAACCCGCAGAGCATCACGTTTTAATCTTGTAACAGGTTCACCCTCGAATACGATTTTTTCACCTTTCTGGAAAGTAACCTTGTATGGTTTTACGGAATCTCTTGCGTTTAATTTGGCATTATCTGTGGCGATATCATCAACAACGAGGTTCGGCACAATAACCTGCTCCAACATCGCTGTTATGACAGAAACCTGTCTTTTGGAAACATTAGAAACGAGATTATTTTTTATAAGAGCGGTAATCTTATCTCGCTCATAATCATTTTCGGTAATCCCAACCTGCAAAATTTTAACAAGTGAAAGTGATGCTTTTTCAAACGCTTCTCTGAGGCTTGCCTCGTCAACATTCAGCAAATAGTCAAGAATAAAATCCTTGCTGGTATTACCCGTCAAATCAAACAGAATATTTAATTCTCCGCGTTTTTCTTCTAATGATTTTTCTTTTTTTCTAATCTGTAAAACCGAATTTTGCAAAGTCTCAAGATTAGATTTAATAAACTCATCTTCTGCCGGCACCAAAACCGGTTCAACTTTTTGGGCAACTTCGCGTTTGTGTTGTTCGGTTCTTTTTACATCTTCAACCGTCAGTGTTTTCTGTGCAATAATATCTTTTTTACTTATTCCGTTTTCTACAATACTTTTAAATAAAAAGTTTTGCGAAGATATAATTCCTGTCAACATAATTGTAAAAGCAATTAAATAAACCGCTTTAACAAACTTTGAAGAAGTTAAAAAATCTCTAATCTTATCCATATATTCATTTTTAATCATATAAATTCCTGCCTGATTCTGTTCGGATATATTATATATTTTACCCCGTACCAAAAAAATTTCAAGAGGGAGAAAAGTCAATCATATCGGAATTTGAGCCATAATAAAAAGAGACCGATAACAATCGGCCTCTTTTTTGTGTATAAATATCAAATCTACGCTTCTGACGGAGTTTCGCCGTTATTTTTTTGTTTAGAAATTAAGTCCTGCAATTTACCCTTAATTTCTTCACCTTTTCTTTGAAGTTCCGAAACCGCATCATCGGCTTTTGACTGAATTTGTCTTGCGGTTTCATCCGCTCTGCGAGCCATATCCTTTGCAGAATCGGCAATCATTTGTCTTGTTTCTTCACCTGATTTTGGTGCAAGTAATATACCTGCAATAGCACCAATAGCACCACCAACAGCAAAGCCTGCTAAAAATTTTCCTAATGACATAATTTGTTCTCCTTTTTATCTTACATTCAGTATATCTGATTATTAATATTTTTCATTACCAAACGGGTCTATCTTCTTTTTGAAAACAGAGAATAAACGGCAGTAAAACCTTTAAGAAAACCGCCGAAAATATTTCCGGACCACTCTTTGGTTTTTGATAAAGCGTTTGCCAAACCTAATTTTACGTTTCCAACGCCTTCATCCGTACTCTGAATGATAGAATTTATTGAACGCATCGTTTCGTTCAACTCCTGCAATGTCGGTTTTAGTTCATTATTCAGAATTTCGGAAGTTTCGTTTAAATTTTTGGTCAATAGGGACAAATCTTTCAATAATTTTATCAGGTAATAACCGATAACACACAATAATATCGCTGTTACCACAACCAAAAATGTTAAACCGTTATTTAAAACAATTTGAGATAATTCAATATTCATTGTTCAATCCTTTTTATTTAGTAATCAAACTCGTTGTCACTTCCTCTTTCGGAATCTTCCAATTCTTTTGCTTTTGCCATTTTTTTAGATTTTAATGAATTATTCAATTTTCTGAATTGTCTTTCCAGTTTGTATTTCATTAAATCAATAGATTCAAGAGCCTGTTTTTTTGCATCCGTAATTTGCGGAGCGTGTCTGTCATAAAAATCACAAACAGTATCTTTAAGTTCTTTTCTTGATTCTTCGCCCGGTTTGGGTGCAAAAAGTACACCGGCAACAATTCCGCCGACAACACCCGCAATCAAGCCCATTGAAAACATAAATGCTTTGTTTCTTGACATAGTTGTAAACCTCGTTTCCTTTCAAAATTTCTAGAACATCTTAACATATTTTTCAAATGTTTTCAAGAGGTTTTCTCAAAACGCAAGCCTAGTTTGAATTTTGCCTGTCTGCACGTTTTTCTTCTTCTTTTATGAAGGTGCAAAGCTCCTCGAGTCTGGTATCTTCCATAGCATCCATCAATGCCTGAATATCATTAAATTTACCCAGAGCAAATCCTGTTTCAGCAAGCAATACGCAGTCATTACACAGTCTGTATTCCCCGTACTGAATTGAACCTGCAAGACATTTATTCTTTCCGCAGCAATCACACTCAAAATATTCGTTTGCCAAATCGGGATTTTCTTCCAAATCGTCAATAACCATTTGCTCTGCAACCAATTGCATCTCTTTTACGATTTCTTCTTTCGATTTTTCCATAAGAATTATCCCTTTGAAACAAGTTTTTTCATTTCTTTTACGGCTTCTCCGATTCCGACAAATACCGAACGGGCAACAATAGTATGTCCAATATTTAATTCATAAATATCTATAATCTGATGTAATCTTTTAACATTCTGGTAATTCAGACCGTGACCGGCGTTAACTTTCAAGCCGAGCGCATGAGCGAGACGGGAAGCCTCATTTAATTTCATAAATTCTTCTTCTTCCTCTTCTTCCAGCCCGAACGCATTTGAATATGCACCCGTATGAAGTTCAACAAACTGAACCCCTGTTTTTGCCGCTGCTCTGACCTGCTCATCAGTCGGATCTATAAACAGGCTGACCACAATTCCTGCATCCAAAAGCGGAGTAACAAACTCGGTAATCTTTTTCAGTTGTCCTGCAACATCAAGCCCGCCTTCTGTTGTTATCTCTTCCCTTTTTTCGGGAACAAGACAAACAGAATACGGTTTTATTGAAAGTGCAATTTTCTGCATCTCGTCTGTAACCGCCATTTCAAGATTTAAACGGGTTTTCAGTAACTTTGAAAGTGCTTTTATATCGTTATCTTTCATGTGGCGCCTGTCCTCACGCAAATGTGCAGTTATTGAATCCGCACCGTTTTCGATACATATTTTTGCAGCAGTAAGAGGATCGGGTTCATATCCGCCCCTTGCATTTCTTAATGTCGCTACGTGATCTATATTTACACCTAAAAGCATTTTTTGTCCTTTCTTATTAAAATTTCATTTTTGTTATTTCCAAAAGAGCTGTATATGACGGCAAAATTGTTATTTTTTGTTCCGTATTCTCATCATTTGAAGCAAGTTCTATTGCCCGTCTTATATCCTCTTCAACAATAATCTTTTCTTGCGGAATACCTGCGTATTTCAGCCTTAAAGCCATGTCCTTTGCTCTTATACCCGTCGTTATAACAAGTTTTCGTGCATCCCTCAGTTGTTCGAAATCACTATCCCAAAGCCACGAAATATCCCGTCCGTCAGCGTAATTATCATTAATTGCTATAAGGATATTTGAACTGAGGTCAACGGTTTTCAGAACTTCGCTTGCACCCGTCGGATTTTTAATAAGCTGAATAAGTGTCGGATGACCCTTAATAACTCGTCTTTCCGCTCTTCCAAATATTGATTTGTATGAAAGTACTGTTTCTTTTATTGTATCGTATTTTATTCCAAACTTCAAGGCTTGCGAAATTGCACCCAAGGCATTATAAGCATTATATAATCCGACAAGATTTACCTTAAATTCGTACGTATTACCGCTTTCAGCCTCAAATATTTTTAATTCTGTATAATCGGAATAAATTTTTGCATAACCCTTATAATCAGGTTCGGGTCGTTTATATCCGCAGTTTTTACAATGATAATGCCCCTCCTGTGCAAAAAATTGCCTGTCATATTGCAACGGATGGTTGCATGTACAATTAAAGACCTCTGTCGGGGCATTTGAGGATGCCTGCTTATCCGAAAAGAATTCAACTTCTTCAAAACCAAAATATTTTACATTTCCCCTGTTTTTTCCAAATGTTGTAACAAGCGGGTCATCGGCATTCAAAAGCAGTGATAAGTTTTCGTTTTTGTCAATTGCATTTTGGATAAATCCGGCGGTGGTTGCGAGTTCACCGTATCTGTCCAGTTGATCCCTGAAAAGATTTGTAACAACAAGATTATCCGCCTTAAAATAGTCATAAAGTTTGGTTAAATATGCCTCGTCAGACTCCAAAACCGCATATTCAAATTTCTTAAACGGAGTTATTTTAAGAGCGAAAGCATTTGCAATACCTGTGAGCATATTTGCCCCTTTGACGTTGTGCAAAATATTTCCCTCTTTTTCAAGAATGTGTGCCAAAAGTCCTGCTGTTGTCGTTTTTCCGTTAGTTCCCGTCACATTTACGGCATGCCCTGATTTTACATATTTTCTGCAAAAGGTCAGAAAATCCGGACAAATTTTAAGAACACTCATCCCCACAAATGAAGTTCCCGAAGATTTATTAAGCAATTTTATTGCAAGATATATAAAGCGTGCGGCTATCAAAGCCGTATAAAACCTTAATTTTTTCATAAATAGTACTTTCGACCTATTCAAAAAATTTTTATGATACTATACTATTTAATATAACACATAGGAAGAAAACATAAAAGATGCTGACTTTATTTTTTACAATAGTATTTATAGCGGAATTAATTGTGGCAGGCAAGGTTATCTCTGTGATAAAACAGGCTGACGGAACTGTTTGTGAGATAAATTCTCAGGTTAGCGAATTAAAACCGCAGATTTGCAAAAATCTTGAAGGTTTAAGCAAAAGCGTTGAGGCTGCCGCAAAAGGTGTCGGTACGATTAATCAGTTCCTTGATAAAAAGAAACGTGATTTATATATCTCACTTCTTAAAGGAATTTTAGGACTTGTTGTCTTTGTCCTGCTGAAAAAATATCCGCACAAAAGATGGCTCTCTGTTGTTGATTTGGTTTTCACATTTGACAGTTTATTAAAGGCTTAATCGCAATAATATTGATAAATTTTATTTTCATTTTTCATAAGAAAAAAGACTGCATCAGCAGTCTTTTTTTATATATCATAATACTCAAATACCCAAACTTAACTCAATGCCATTAAGGCTTTTACCGAACGTGCGTTTTCTTTTACTTCTTCTTCAAATTCACCTGAAATTGTATTTTCCAAAATTCCCATTGCAACTTCTTTGTTTTCAAGTGAAAGGAGTTCATTGATTGTACTCATTGCAACAACTGTTGATAAATCATTAATACCTTTACCTTTATTTGTTATTACAACCGATAATGAATCGTGTTCGTTTCTTTTTACAAGTGCTTTTGATGTTAATTCTCTTACTTCATCAATTGAAGAATTTGTGCCGATTTCCTCCAAAACACCAACAGAATCAGGGTTAGGATTAATCGTTAATGATTCAATAATATCAGCAACTCTTGTAAAATTCTTACTGTTCTTAATTGTTGTTCTATCCATCATTTATTTAATCCTCCCTTATGCTGCCTTTGTAAATTCTGCTTCCAAAGCAGCGATACCATCTGTTAACATCGGTGCAACTTCACCACGGGGATCCATAGCAGCCATTTTTGCAATTTCTTTTTCTCTTGTGTTTCCGCCATGGAAGAAGGTTTTAATATCTCTTCCCAAAACTTCCATTGTACCGTCTAATGTTACTTCTTTATTACCGAGTTCCTGAATTTTATTCCATGTATTAACAAAGCTGTCTCTTACTTTGCCGCAAAATGCAACAACTGATTCGATACCTTCTGATATTCTGTTTCCGATGTTACCCAACGAACCTACAAATGTTGAATAAATTCTCTTTGAGCCTGCACTAAGTCTGCCGGTAAATGATATATTACCTGCATCATGGTTGCCCTTGCTTGATTCAAAAACATCTTCCGTTAAGATGTTTTTCTGAAAATTTGATGCTGCAAACGGATTTGATGTTCTTGCAACATTCTGTTCTGTTACGCTCGTATTAAAAATACGGTGGCTTAACTGGGTAATTTTTTCAATCGTTGACATATAATTAAACCTCTCTGCTTATTCATAAATATTCACACATTAAGTCTATCATACTGTATTGATAATAAATCAACCTTTTGTATGATTTGTGATAAAATAGAAATATGAAATATAAAGAACTGGAAGAACTGATAGAAGTGGTAGCAAAACTTCGTGCTCCGGACGGTTGTCCCTGGGACAGAGAACAGACCCACGAAACACTCAGACCGAATATGCTCGAAGAAGCCTATGAAGCGGTTGATGCTATTGATGATAAAGATATGAAACACCTCAGGGAAGAACTGGGGGACGTACTTTTGCAGGTACTTTTACATTCGCAAATTGCAAAAGAAGAAAACGCTTTTGATATTGAAGATGTTGCGAAAGAATTAAAAGAAAAACTCATTCACCGCCATCCGCATGTTTTCGGAACTGCAAAAATAAACACGGCAGACGATGTTAAAAAAGAATGGGATAAATTAAAAGCCGAAGAAAAAACCGACAGAGTTTCCGCTATGGACGGACTTTCCCGCTCACAAGCCGCACTAATTGCCGCACAGAAAATTTCCAAAAGGGCGGTCAAACAAGGCTTTGAATGGGACTGCGAAGATACGCTTTATGAGTGCATAATGTCTGAATTTGACGAATTTAAACAGGCAAAAAATGAGGGTGACAAAACCCACATGGAGGATGAATTCGGAGACATCCTTTTTGCAACCGTTAATCTTGCCCGCTGGAATAAAATTGATGCCGAACAGGCACTTTTAAAGGCAAACAAAAAATTTGAAAAAAGATTTCGCAAAATGGAAGAACTTGCAACAAAACCACTGACGGAATACTCATTTGAGGAATACGACAAACTCTGGAAACAGGCAAAACTTGCCATAAAGGAAGAATATGAAAGATATACAAAACACTCAGGATAACAGAAATGTAGATATTCAAAAGGTCGGAATAAATAATTTTGATATTCCGCTTATTATACAACGTAAAAACAACTCCGATCAGGTGGTTTCCGCTCAGGCAAGAGTTTGTGTTTCGCTTCCCAGAAACTACAAGGGAACTCACATGAGCCGATTTGTTGAAGTTTTGAATGAATGGAGTTCAAAAAACCTTTTAGGTTCAGACATCAAAGGTTGTCTTGAAAAAATTATAAAAAAACTCAACGCAAAAAGCGGAGAATTGAAATTCAAGTTCAAATACTACATCGACAAAAAATCTCCGGTAACAAAAATGGCAGCCCCGATGAGTTATGATTGCTCCTTTGAGGGCAAAATCAGCCACCACGACTATAAATTTATTCTTGGCGTAAAGGTTCCGGTGACAACCCTTTGTCCATGTTCAAAAGAAATCGCACAATACGGTGCACACAACCAAAGAGCATTGATTTCCGTTAAGGTTTCGTATGATGAAGCTGAACAAATATGGCTTGAGGATTTGATAGAACTTGTTGAAAGTTGTTCATCATGCTCACTGTATTCGCTTTTAAAACGACAGGACGAAAAATATGTAACCGAACGTGCATACGAAAATCCGAAATTTGTTGAAGATGTTTTGCGTGACGTGGTTGTAAAACTCAGAAATCACCCGCTGGTTAATGAATTCGAAATAGAATGCGAAGCCTACGAAAGCATACATAACCATTCGGCATGGGCTTATCAAAAAGAAGAATGCGCAAAACAGGGTGCCTGAGACAAATTATTTACATGTTGGGCTGAAAACCCAACTTACATATTAATTTACAACACCGTATTTCGCATTTAACTGCTGTCTTAACAGAGCAAGTTCTCTTTGTGCATTGTCCAGTTCGGCATTTAATACATTTTGCTGAGGCTTTGTCAGTTCATTTTTATATTTTTCAAGAGTATTTTGTAAAAATTCCACTTTTACATAAGCCTGCTTTGTCTTAATTTCATCAAGAACTTTTTCTCTGAAAGTTTCCGCTTCGGGGTTTGAATGATTTTCAATCATAACGGGAGTACAACCGGGATAGAATCCCGCATTCTGAACATTTACTGAATTTACCACTGTTTACCTGCCTTTCAATAATACACACGACACGTAATATAATAAAAACATCTTAAATAAAAAATTTGCCTATTTACATTACAAAAGGCAATAAAAAGTTGAAAGTTTACGGAAAGCAACTTTCAACCCAAACTATCTAAATTAAGATTAGAATAGTTATATTTCTCCTGCCAATAATTTGTCTGCAAGTTCTGTTTCCAGAGTTCCGTTCAGAGCCTTGCTTACTTTTTGGATTTTTTGTCCGATAAGTTCCATATTATCAGTCCATACAAAATTATCACTGACATATTTTTCTGCTTTGTTAAAATCGCCATCAATCTGTATTCTGATAATTTCGGATAACATTTCTTTTGCTATCGGTACAACTTTTTCAATATTTACGTGAATTTTACCGTCCTTTGTAATCTCATAACCGCCCCTGTCCGCAAAATATTTATTCTGCATAACGGTTCTCACTCTGTGAGCCTGAGACATAGTCGGTTTTGTTTTCAGAAAGTTGTCTGCAATTGTTGTGACAATTATCTGTAACCTTTGTTCTTCGGTATACATTCCCAGACGGGTCAACAAATCAACAAAAGCCAAAGCACCCATATCCGCCTTGTTTTCTTCAATAATATTACGTAATCTGCCGAGTTTTTCGCTGCCACCGTTTGGACCTAGAGAATGAGCGTTCTCATGCCCGATGGTAAACCAGTGATCGGCTTCGTTGTTATAATATTTGTGCTGTTCTTTATCTAAAATGGCATCCAATCTTTCCTGCAATTTCTTTTCATCGCTTACAAAACGTATTTGTCTGTGGTAAACATTTCTTCTTCCGCCGCCGATAGTCAGAGAAAGTTTATCGTTATTGGGCAGATTTTCGGCAAGGGTAATTCCCCCTCGGTATTCCCCGACATCACCCGAAGCCATCACCATATCAACATCAACCATTGTCTGACCGGCATCTGCTTCTGATGAAATCGTCTGTTCATATTCATCCGCAAAAGGCATATTGTCCGCAAGTGTCGGAAGATATTTTTTTATCGCTAAAAGGGTTTCTGTTCCTTTTTTATTAACAATACCGACTCTGCCGCCGAGAAAATCTTTCGGAATGGGCGATATACCGTGTTTTTCCAAAAGTGCAGACAATTCTTCATTTTCAACAATTGTACCCGTCATTTCGTCTTCATAGTTTTCACGGGTAATTGTAAACTCCAGCGGAGTATCCTGCAATGTTGCCCATTTTTTATCGGCATAAGCATCAAGCATAGGATCTGCCGTTCTTAGTGCTTTTGCCTGCAATAACAGATATTCGTTAAAATCTTTGTTTGTGGAAACTTCTGCCGCTTTTTCAACCTCATCAGCCATTTTGGCAAAATCTTCGGCAAAATAATCTATATAATCAATCCCTGCCAAATCTTCCGCAGCACGAACAACCATAGAACGGGCGGTTAAAATTTCTTTTACCTCATCAATTTTACCGTCTTTTAGCATTCTCAGAAGAACGGAATGAAATTCCTCTTTTGACAAATCTTCCGGATATACACCTTTTCCCGGTTTTTCATCAATTCCTTTAATCAGGTGTATATGGTTTGACATTGTATCTATTGCATTTACGCCCTTTTGCGCATCAAACAAAATCTTTGTTAATTTTGCCTGCTTATTACCTTTTTTAACTTCACTTTCCAAAAATTCTTTTACCGCAAGATTGTGCTTACAGTCTATCTGCATATTAATTTTTTCAAGAATTGCTGCCGCTTTTACAAGATGTTTAAGGGCTTTTTTGTCACCCTCTGCCAGAGCCAGATATTCCGGTGCATTCGCTTTTAAAAATTTCTTTGTAATCAGATAATCCTTATGGGTTCTTTTTTCAAGTTCATCCATGGACAAATTAAATTCAAATGTCTCCATATAAGCTCTCCTGTTTAAATCTCTCTTATGACATTTATTGTAGCATGGAAAAATTTTAAATAAACACCTAATATTTTATAGTATGTTATAATTTTTTTATGGGAAAAGTGAGAAGATTTTTTTGTTATTTAATTTTGATTTTAATTGCAATAAGCATGTTATATCCGTTTTTTGCAATGTTAAATCTGTCATTTGTCCCTAACGGTGAAATATTTAATCAGGGCGGGGGCAAATTATTATATTCACCGCTGACAACAGACAATTACCTCAGCGTATTTGAAAAAATTCCGTTGTGGAAATATTTTATAAACAGTCTTTTTGTGGCTGTTGTAACAACTGCGGGGCAGGTTCTTTTCGCATCCCTTGCGGGTTATGCTTTTGCTAGATTAAATTTCAGATTCAGAAATGCTTTGTTCTTGCTGATTCTTATAACAATGCTTGTGCCTCCTCAGGTTAACATTATTCCGTTATTTTTCCTTATGCGTCAGTTTCACTGGATAAACACTTATCAGGCATTGATTTTACCGGGGCTATTCGGGGGTTTCGGAATTTTTATGATGAGGCAATATTTTTTGAGTTTGCCCAAAGATTTGGAGGAATCCGCCAAAATTGACGGATGCAACATTTTTACAACATTTTTCAAAATAGCACTGCCGCTTGCTCTGCCTGCTGTTGCAACTCTCACGATATTTACGTTTGTTTCAACGTGGAACAGTTTTATGTGGCCGTTAATCGTTACAAATACAGAATCTATGAGAACCCTCCCTGTCGGACTTGCAATATTTAAAGGGAGTTTTCGTGAAATTACCCTTTGGGGAGATTTGCTCGCCTGCTCGGTTATCTGCACAATTCCTGTTATTGCGGTATTTCTTGCCGGCAAAAAGTATATTATAAACGATATTTTACAGGGCGGAGTAAAAGAATAACTTAGTCTTTTCTGTGCTTAAATATTGACAGAACCATTCCCGTCAGAGCAAACAGGGCAATGGCGTTCGGAATAACCATCAAATTATTGAACATATCTGTTACTTCCCAGACAAAATCGCTTGAAACGAGTGTTCCTGTCATTATAAAAAACAGAGAAATGCACAAATATATAAGAGTTACGGCTTTGGGATGGAATTTTTGAAACAAATACATTGTATTAATTTTACCGAACAAATTCCAGCTCAAAATGGTTGAAAACGCAAAAAACATCAAACAAATCGCCACAAATACCGCCCCGAATTTTACCCCGAAAACCGTTCCGAATGCTGTCTGTACAAGGTTTGTTTTATTCAGAACTTCCGTTATTGCGCCAGTATAGCCGTGTTCTAACGGTGCGCCCGTTGTATAAAGGGTTGAAATAATAACAAGAGCGTTAAGGGTAAGGATTACAAATGTATCCATAAACACTCCCATCATTGCGACAGTCCCCTGTTTATGCGGATTATCAACATGAGCAAGTGCGTGGGCATGAGGGGTTGAACCCATACCTGCTTCGTTTGAAAACAGCCCTCTTTTCGCTCCCTGACTTATTGTTGTCATAATCGCATACCAAAGCCCGCCCCCGATAATCGCCTGCGGATGAAAAGCGTATTTGAAAATCATACCAAATGTTTCGGGGATATATTTTATTCTGACAATTAAAATTGCTATTGCACCGATTATAAATAAAACCGCCATAAACGGTACAATTTTTTCGGTAACTGCGGCAAGCCGTTTTACCCCGCCGATAAAAATTACACCACAAACCAAAACCAAAGCAATTCCGACAGACCATCCGGGAATATTAAATGCTTCCTGCATACTGTATCCGATAGAATTTGACTGAACCATACACCCCATACAGCCAAGAGCCAGAGTTATTGCAATTGCAAAAAATCCCGCAAGGAATTTTCCGAACAAACCTTTAAAAGCCGTTGTTATATAATAGACAGGTCCGCCCTTTATATTTCCGTTTTCTTCAACAATTCTTGTTTTCAACGCAAGAGTTGCTTCAGCGTATATTGTTGCCATCCCGAAAAATGCAATAACCCACATCCAGAAAATTGCCCCCGGACCTCCAACAAGAATTGCGCCCGATGCCCCGACAATATTTCCCGTTCCGACCTGCGCCGCAATAGCGGTTGATAAAGCCTGAAAAGAACTCATACCGTTTTCATGAGTTTTCCCAAAATGTACAAGTTCGCCAAAAGTGTTTTTTAACCCTTCCCCGAAGCATCTCACCTGAACAAATTTTGTTCTTATTGTGTACCAAAGACCTACACCCAACAACAAAAATACAAGAATATAATTTGATAAACATTCATTAATTTTTACAATTATCGGGTATAATGTATGTTCTATTGACAGCATAGGTCTTAATCCTTTATCTTGAGAAATTCGGTTAGTTTCCTTAAATCTCTCATATTTGGGGATAAATGTCAATACAGACAAAAAAATACCGAGGGTTAAAACCCAACGGTACTTTGCAGATTTTCTGATTTTTTGACCTTCACCTCATCTTCCAGCATTTTGGTAATCTCAGTCAAATCTTTAATGCCGAGAAAATCAATTTTCTTTTTAACGGTAGCAAAATCACCCGCCGTCAAACCTTTGATATTAACATTTGCATCCTTTATTCCGAAGAAGTGTTCTATTGCCGAATTTACCTGATCTTTTGAAAGAAAATCAAATTTTATTTTGAAAGTAAAGCGTCTTAAACTAGCTTCATCAAGGGTTTTCAAAAGGTTTGTGGTACAGACGAAAGGATATTCATGAGATTCCATCCACGTCAGCATTTCATTAACCTGAGAAACCTCCCAGCCTCTCTGGGCATTATTTCTGTTATGGAGGAAAGAATCCGCTTCATCAAAAATCAGCATAGCCTTCTTTGATTTTGCCTCATCAAAAGCGGCGGCAATATTCTGTTCAGTCTCCCCAAGCCACTTTGAAATCAAATCTGATGCCCGCTTAAATACCACCTCTAACCCGAGTATATTTGCCAGATACCTTGCATATAAACTCTTACCCGTTCCGGGTTCACCGTACAAACACAGAGAGAAATTCAATTTACCTGCATTTTTGATTTTTTTGGTTAAATCATCCATATCGGTATCCGTATTAACAAGATTTATGTCATAAGTCTTTATCTCAAAGTCCTTTTGGGTTTTGACATTTTTCCTTTTTGTAACAACCTTTGCAACATTTTCAATAAAATCTTCAAAGTCATTTTCATTCCCGTCTATCATTTTTGTTGATTCAACGGCATTCGCTATCAAAGACGGCGGAATATCATACGATTTATTCAACTCGGCAAGTTTTGAATCCTCAACTTTGAGTTTATTTTTCCTCAGAAGTTTTTTCCAGATATCTAATCTCGTTTCCTCCGACAATTTCTCAAACTCAATACAATATGTCATACGTCTTAAAAATGCAGGGTCAACATGATAAATATCATTTGTTGTCCAGATTACAGGAACAGATGAAGTTTCCAGAAGATTATTCAGATAACCCTTTGATGCCCCGCCAAAAGCAGAAAAACCCCTGTTCATAACATCTTCTCCTTCATCAAACAAAATACATGCCCTGTCTGAACGAGCCAAAAGATGCTGTTTTGAGTATAAATCTACAAGACGGTCTTCTCTGTCCGGTTCTTTATAGTCGCTCTTTTGAGTAATAACCGAATACATAGGTACCCCCGCATTATTTGCAATAAGTTTCGCAAATTCGGTTTTTCCGGTTCCCACTCCGCCGTATAACAGAATATTTACACCCTTTTTCTTATGCTCAACTGCTGATGTTAATATTCTCACCGCTTTTTCAGGCTTATCTTTCAAATGTTTGTAATCGGATAACGATAATTTTGATTTTTCCTGATTTCCAATAATTACATTGACAATTTTATCCTGCGTATTGCATTTCGGATTGTCAAAAATTTTAATCAATGAGGAATTTATTGATTCACAACGTCTGTCCTCCAATATATTTTTAAAATACAAAGATTCCATTACCCGTTCTTTTTTCCCGTATCTCATTTTTAAATATGCCCTCGAAAACGTTGTTAAAGGCGAATGATTTATAGAATCAAAAAATCTGTTAAAAATATTATTTATTTCTTTAAGTGCAAGAATCTGCATAATTTCATATTCTTCGTTATTCAACATATAAATTTCTTTTATCGTCAAAAACTGAGTTTCAAGCACAGTGTTTCTCGGCTTAATTTTTTCTTTCAGTTCACTCAAAACCTTGTTCAGAATCTTCAAAAACTCTACCCGCTCTTTTGCTTTACCCACTTTTAACTCATCATCCTCATCATAGGGAAATAATTTCTTACTGACTTTAAATTCCGCAAGAAAGAAATTAAAAACTTCATCAAACATGTAAGAACTAAGATCCAAATCATTTAATAACTTGCTGAAATAATCCAAAAATTTTCTCTTTTCGTAATTGTTCATTTTATTTACTCCTTATTTCCGTTTATCACATTTTTATAATAAACGGTTAATGTGTCAAAATAGGTCATATTAAAAATTAATTTTGTACGACCTGTTTTGTCGGAGTAATATTTATATCTTCACTATATTGTATATAATAAACTACTATTTATAAAGGGGAATTTCACCAAGAATATTCGTTGATTTGAACTTTTTGGGAGATTTGAGCATAATGTATTCTTTCAGAAGTTCAAAAGTTACATCACAGACTTTTTCATTTGCTTTTTGCTCGTATTCGCCTTTTACATCAAAATCATTACATGCCATCTGTTTAAAAAAATCTCTCATTTTAAAGGGAAGTAATTTTTTATTCTGCATTACCCTTGAAGCGCAATCTTCGCACACAATTCCGCCAAGTGTCGGAACAAAGTACATGTTAGAGTTTTCAACGGACTTGTGACAGCACAGACAGTCGTCAAGTTCAATTGAAAATCCTGATTCTATCATCATTTTCATCTGGAATTTTATAACCGCAAGCATGATTTCAACTTTATTTTCTGCAACAGAAACACTGTTCAAAGCCTTATACAACAGTTCATATATTTTTTCCGAACACGGGTCATCCTCTACCCCGAAATTATGGACAACCTCTGTTATATAAGTTGAATAACAGATTTTATCAATATCCTGTCTTGTTTTATAAAAAGAATTTAAAACATCCGCCTGACAAATAGTATCAAGGTTACGGCCTTTATGGAGCATTAAAGTGTTTGCTACAAGCAAATCCATTCTCGCACCGAGTTTGCTTTTCGGCTTTTTAACCCCTTTTGCAACCCCGCGGATAAGCCCTTTATCTTTTGAATACATGACAATAATTTTGTCTGATTCGCTCAGATTATAGGATTTTAAATTTATAGCATCCGTAACAAAACTGTTCTGCATATCTTCCCCAAGCATGCAAGAGAGATTATTTGTATTTCACAGGGTATAAGAACAGAAACTATGTTCCTGTACCGTAGTAAACCCCTCTCATCATTTGTTCAAGTTCAGGTTTATTATCAGAGTATGCAATCGCGGTTTCTTTTGAAATTTTGCCTTCATCATACAGAGCAAACAATGACATATTCATTGTTACCATGTTGTTGAAAGAACCTTTCTTAACGAGTTCATAAACCTGATCGAGTTCGTCTTTCTGAATAAAGTCTTTAACTGTCGGTGTAACAACCAGCACTTCAACCGCCGGCATACGTGTTCCGCCCTCTGCTGTCGGAACAAGTTTCTGTGAAATAACCCCTCTCATGGAGTGTGCAATCTGAGTTCTTACGAAAGGTCTTTCACCGGGTTCAAATAAGTTGATAATACGTTCAACCGTCTGAACAGAGTCGTTGGTGTGGATTGTTGATACAACAAGGTGACCTGTTTCTGCCGCTTTCAGCGCAGATTCAATAGTTTCTCTGTCACGAATTTCACCGATGAATATAACATCAGGGTCTTGTCTTAATGCGTACTTAACACCGTCAGGGAATGACGGAGTATCAATCAATAACTGACGCTGTGAAACAATAGACTTTTTATTTGAAAAAATAAATTCCACAGGGTCTTCTATCGTAACAATGTGTTTTGACGATGTTGCATTGATGTAATCAATCAAAGAAGCAATCGTCGTTGATTTACCCGAACCTGTCGGACCTGTTACAAGAATAAGTCCGTTGTTATATTGAGCCAATTCTTCCAATGTTGACGGAAGATATAATTCTTTAAAAGTTTTGATATAATACGGAATTGCACGAATTACCATCGCCGTTTTACCGAGCTGACGGCTCATGTTGATACGGAATCTTGAACATCCCGGTATTTCGTATGAAAAGTCAATATCAAAAAATCTTGTAATTCTGTCTTTCAAGTGCTGAGGAGCAACAGTTCTGATTACAAATTCTATATCTTCACTCGTTAACGGCGGCAGGTTAATTCTCATAATCTGACCGGAAACTCTTATTGCAGGACGCTCTCCCTCACAGATGTGAGCATCGGAAGCACCGACAGATACTGCCTGTCTTAAAAAGTCCTCAATATAAAAATCATTAGTGCTGCTCATATATTATCCTCTTATTCTAACGTATTTATATTCTAGCATATAATTATATTTTACACAATATTTTTAACATGGTATCATACATTCGTTGGAATTATGGAAAATAAATTATTTCTCGAACTCATACAAAACAAGAATTTTGTTATGCTATTTGTTTCATTTGTATTCATGAGCGGAATTCTTGCCTGTTTTTACAATATAGCCATCCCGAGCGGTATGATTTTCACGGCTGTAATGCTTATATTACTCTATTTAAAAATTTTTGATATTAAAAAGATTTTCATTTTTGTTTTTATTTTCTATGCGGGATTTTTCTTAACATTTTTTAAAATAAAGAATTATGATGAACTTTTACAAATGACACCTGCGACAACGGAATTGTCAGGTACAATTGTCAGTATCCCCGAATATACCGACAACGACAAAACAAAATTCTTTCTGGAAGTTGAGCAGGCAGACAAAAATAGTATTAAAGCAAAGACTTTCGTTACAATTTCAAATTCAAAAGACTTAAAACAACCACTGAATATCGGCGAAAAAATTAAAGTTTCAGGAAAACTGCGCCGTCCGTTTTCATCCACAAACCCGTCACAGTTTGATTACAGCGCATATCTGCGAAATTTCAATACTTTTACAACATTTTACACAGATGGGAATAAAATTACAGAAATTTCAAAACCTGACGGTTTTAAATGGAAGATACTCCAAAAACTCAATGATACAAGAAACAGAATCATTGAAACACATTCAAAATATCTTGACAGTCCTAGTTTAGAGATTTTGGGCGGAATTGTTTTCGGAGATGATGCGGTTTCTCCGCCGGATTATATCAAAAACTCTTTCATTAATTCGGGGCTTTTGCATATTCTGGCAGCATCAGGGATGAATGTCGGGTTTATTTTCACCTTTTGGTTTTTTATCCTAAAACTTCTTAGAGTTCCGTTTCGTCCGAGAGTAATTTCAGGAATGGGCGTAATTGTATTATACACTTTTATGACGGGACTCGGAGCATCCGTAATACGTGCCGCACTCATGCTGATATTTGTTCTTATCGGAAAACTTTTGGACAGAGATGCGCACAGCGTTTCTCTATTGTCCTTTGTCGCCGTTCTTATGCTGATTTATAACCCCGCATACATAAATGACGTAAGTTTTCAGCTTTCTTTTATGGTAACTCTGGGACTTTTGTTAACCGTTAATATGGCGGCAAATAAAGTTTCGGTCATTCCGAATTGGCTTATTTTACCCGTTATTATTCCGATTATTGCACAAATTTGGGTTGCCCCGATTCAGATGTTTTATTTTAATACGTTCAGCCTCTATTCCGTTTTTGCAAATATTGCAAGCGTTACGCTGGTTAGCGTGATAAGTTTCTGCGGATTTGTGAGTTCCGCAATTTCAATAATTCCGCAATTTGCTGATTTTACCTGTTTTACTTTTGATTTTTATCTGAAACACTTACTTGATTTACTTGTAATAATCTCTGATTTCTTTGGTAATCTTAAATTCTGCCTTCTGCAAACAACTCACCCGAATATTTTTCAGATTATTCTGTATTATTCGATGATTGCAGGAGCAACTTTCCTTATCAAATACGACAAATACAAACAGGCAATTGCAACAATCGGAATAATATCCGTCATTCTGCTTCTGACAACGGTAAGACCCGTATCACACGACCTTGAAATAATCATGTTTGACGTACAGAATGCTGATTCCTTCCTGATTAAAACACCTGAAAATAAATACTTTATGATAGATACCGGCAAAGCCCCGTTTGAGAGCGGAAATTCTCAGGCAAAAATCATAATGCTTAAATATCTGAAAGATAGAGGTATTAAGAATTTGGAAGGGGTTATTGTTACCCACTTTGATAACGACCATGCCGGCGGAACCTCAGATGTTATAACAAATACCCGGACAAAAACACTCTATCTTAATTCCCGCAGCACAGATACCTATACCGGTAAAAGTATTTTCAGAACTATAAACCAAACGGGACAGAATTATAAAATCGTAAACAATAACGAAGAAATATACAGCGAAAAAGACTTAAAAATAAAAACCTATAAAGCGGATATTAAAGGGAAAGACGAGAGTAACGGGTGTTCCGTCATAACACTTGTATCATACAAAAATTTTGATATGCTTTTTATGGGTGATGCGGGATATGAATCGTTTAATCAGGTAAAAAAGGATATTCCGCATGATGTTGAAATATTAAAAGTCGGACATCATGGCGGTCCAAGGGTTGTAAACACAGATATGCTCACGCACCTCAACAACAAAATTTCCGTAATTTCAACCGGTATAAATTATTTCGGACATCCGAACAAAGGAACCCTTGATGTTTTAAGAAATACCGAAATTTACAGAACAGATTTGCACAATTCGGTAAAAATATCCTCAGATGGCAACGAATATAAAATTTTTACCTACGAACCCAAAAGTAAAAAATACGAACTAAAAAACGAATTCCAGACAAAATAACAACAAAAAGAAGTGCCTGAAAGACACTCCTTTTTACTATTTTATAACTGTTATTATGCGTTGTTTTTATTTGACAGCGCTGATGCCAGATATGCTCCCGCACCGACAACGGCAGCACCTATAGCACCATAAATGCCTGCTGTTTTCAGTTGTACATGTTTTGCCGCTTTTCTTACCATTGCATTGAACGGATCTCCTTCAACTTCAAAGAATTTTTTGTTTGTTATGTCAAAATTATGGAAGAAAGCAGCTGAGCCGACTGCTTTTTTAATTATTTTTGAATTATCTTCAATTGTTTTTACAAAATCTTTTATTGTATTAACATCTAAACTGTCCAGTCCTTTATTTATGAGGTTAGAAACCGTACCTTTCAATTGTGCCGGGTTTTCGGCATTTACGATTGCATCAGCAAATTTACTGATAGCCTCCGCACCCTCTATACCTGATGATTTAATCTTTTCCTGACTCTGTGCAACTGCAGTTTTTAACTGTGCAAATTTTTCATCATCAAGTTTTTCAAATACCTTTGATACAAGCACATTAATCTTGAATTTTAACGGCTCCACAGAATCCAGATTTTTGACAAATTCAACCCCTTCGTCAAACTGTTTTGCTTCATTTGGGTTCATTTTTCTCAACTGTGAAACGAAAGCATCACAAAAACCATCTGTCGGCAAATAGTTTCTTACATAAGGTTTTGACATATATCCGCCAAGTCCGCCCGCAACAGCACCGGCTGCCGCTCCGCCTGCCGTATAAGCCCATGCATTGTTATTCGAATTCACACCATTAATCGCTTCTACCATATTCATAATCCTTTCATTTTTTATTTTTTATAAACCCCGTCAAAAAAAGTTTTGCCACCATGTAAACGAAACATTTACATATTTATTATACTGCTCAAATCCTCCTTAACCTTTGTAAAAACACTGTTCCAGTCGCCATGATCTTTTTGCCTGTATATTTTTACACTGTCGTACCAGTCGCATTTTGTTAAATCCGTATGCCACCGCCAGTTATAAATATATGGTAACAGTACCCAGCAAGGTTTTTTCATAGCGCCTGCAAGATGAACCAAAGATGTATCATTTGAAATTATCAAATCCATATTTTCCAGCGCCCCCGCAGTATCCGAAAAATTAGAAAATGTTTCCCCAAGATTTATAATATTACATTTATCTTTTAACTTTTCAAATTCCTCAGAACCGTCAAGTGTCTGAAATGAATAAAACTGTGTGCCTGAAATTTCAAAAAGCGGGAAAAAGTCTGTGACATTTATAACTCTTTCTCTGTCATAATGGGTATTTCCCTGCCACTTTATGCCTATTTTAAACTTATCGTTTTCACAATACCTTTCTTTATAATATCTCACCTTCGGCGGATTAGCCTTCAAATACCCGTCATCATGGTGAATAAACATATCCTGAGCATTACATTTTAAAACATAAGGAACACTCAAAAACGGTATATGATAATCAAAATCAATTTCCTTTTCAAAATCAAAAATTTCAATAACCTCCGCCCCGTACGAATTTTCTCTGAATAACGGTGCAAGTTCTTTTTGAGGCTTTATTATGACTTTTTTTGCCATTTTGGTCAATACCGGCATAAAGCGGTAAAGCATCAGCAAATCACCATAACCTGCTTCATAATAAGTAAACAAAACCTTATCCGTTAAATCCTGACCTTCCCACAGCGGTCTGGTTTTCATAAGATTAGGGTATATTTTTTCCTGAGATAATATTGCACTTTGACGGCACAGACGGGATTCAAAATTTTTCAGCCCGTTTTTGTAATCTTTTGTCTGCATCTGAGCAAGCGAGAGGAAATACACAGATTCCCAATCCTCGGGATTTATCTCTAACGCTTTTTCATAACAACGAATAGCCTCCTGCGGTTCATTATCATTTAAAGCAAGGTAAGCAAGATTAAAATATGATTCATAACCTTTCGGATTTATCTCGAGAGATTTATGGTATGCTGCTTTTGCCTTTTCCCATTCATGCGCACCTTTATATGACATAGCAAGGTTAAAACTGTTTTCATAAGTCGGAGAATGCTGAACTATATCTTCATAAAGTCCTGATGCAACCTTGTAATCACCCTTATCAAGATACACCCTTGCAAGATTTTCCAGATAATAAAGACGGGGGTTTAAAGATATTGCTTTTTTTATAAATTCTTCCGCTTTTTCAAACTTATTTGCCTGATAATACAAAACACCAAGCAAATCCCAAACCTGAGCGTTCTCCGGTTCTTCAGCCAAAATTTCGTTATACAGATCTCGTGCCTGAGTCAAATTCCCCTTTTTGTGAATTTCTAATGCCTGTTCTAATTTTTCCGAGGATTTAACCATGTATCATCCTTATATTATAAATCCAAACCAAATACAGAAAATATTTTATTTATACCAAACACATTGTATTGTAATATAAGACCGACTGACGTACTTACCGCAACCAAAATACCTATAATTATTGCGGTATCTTTTTTATCGTTATTCTTGGTAAACAATATCAAAAGTCCTAGTCCGCCCGAAGTGGACAAGCCCGCTATCAAAGACCCGAAACTTATTGTATGTTTCAGAAATAAAAGTGTCATCCCGACAGAAACCGCACAATTAGGTATTAAACCCAACAATGAAACCAAAAACGGCTGTATAGGAGAATTTATCAGACAGTATTTGGCAAGATTTTCTTCCGTTCCGACAACTTCCATAAAATAACTCAACGCTATGGAAATAATTAAAATGAATACAAAAATATTTACCGTATGTTTAACGGGATGAACCCAAAAACCTTTTGTCCTGATAGCATCACGAAGTCTTTTCGGATGATGAGTACAATCACAACAATCTTCGCCGTGCTTGTGTTCATGTTCAGGCTCGGGTTCTTTATGCAAGGGGGCAGGCTCTTTTGCCTCATACCCAATAAATAAATCCACAAGATAACCCACAATTACCGCTATAAATATTTTTACCAAAATTATCGGCAAAATCAGATAACCCTTTGACGGCTCCGCCATAATAACGGGAATTGCCTCATCGGAGGTTGCCAAATACACCGCAAGAATTGTACCTCTGCTGAGTATTCTGCGAACGTACAGCGTGCTTGCAATTACCGAAAACCCGCACTGGGGCAAAGATGCAAATAAACTGCCGAATAAAGGACCTATCTTCTTCATCCAGAACACTATTAAATGTTTTTTCTTTGCAAAATAGTGCTCAATAATTTCAAGTATTACAAAAATTATGAACAGTAACGGAACAAGATTAAGGCTGTCTATACACGCATCTTTCAAGAACTCCGGCATCCATTCTATAGGTTCAATTAAATGCTCCGGCAGATTTGTCAGATAATGAAATGTCGTTACCAGAAAATGCAGAATTGCCGCCATTAGTCCGTTAACCTCCGATACCAAGCCATAACATATTATAATATGCCAGCAAGCCCGTAACGACAGCCGTTACAAAAAGAACTATCGTGATAAACGAATTATCGGTATTATTTTTATTGTATTTGCTCAAAGCATTCAGACCCAAACCTGTTGTTGAAATAAGACCTGCAATCAGTGTCGGGATACTTATTAACCCTTTATAATAAGCAATAGCAAGGAATATTGAGGTCAAACTGTTCGGTATTAAACCAAACAACGCACCTCCTATAACCTGTATCGGAGAATCTATAAACATTGCCTGTGCCATAGCACCCTGACTGCCAAAACCCTTTGCAATACAAAATTCAAAGAATATCAAAGCAAAAGTTGCAAACAAAAATACATTAAAGGTGTGAATAAGCGGGTGCATCCACCAATACGGCGGAACCTGCTGTGTCATAAGTTTATGGTCGCAGCATGCGGGTTCATTCAAATCAAGATTGACAGGATTTGAATTTTCAATTTTTGTATTAAATACGAAAATCAAATCAACAACAACACCAACCACAATAGCAACAACCGTCTTAACAATTACAATCGGAATAATAACCGGAGCCTTGCTGAAATCCATACACAAAAGCGGCAGGGCATCATCGGAACATGAAATAAAGAATGCCAGCAAAGTACCTTTTGAAATCATTTTTCTTGAATAAAACGTACTTGCCATAACCTGATAACCTGATTCGGGAATAACAGATATTGCGGCACCGAAAAATACTCCGACTCTTCTTGCTAATTTCAGGAAAGTATTTATGTGTTTTAGAACAAATCTTTCAATCAGTTCAATTACATAATATAGGAAATACAACCACGGTATAAAACTTATACATGTAATAATCGCAAATTTAACGTAATCAGGTAAAAAATTACACTGATTTATTAAAAAAGCGGGGAGCCCCAAAATATCCTGAATGTGTTGCCATAATGCGTTCATAGTTTGTCCTCATCTTATTTAATACAAAGTTCAGGATTATTTTAGCATATTTTTATAAAATATAAAAATACTTCACATTCAGTAAAAAAAAGAGAGAATTACTTCCCTTCAAAAAATCTTTTATAATTTTCTTCCCCAAAAATACGTATCTGAACATCTTTTATTAATTTGTCGTACTTTTCGGGTGACATACCAATTTTTGTTGCCAAATCTTTCATCAGGGTATATTGCTGAACCTCAATTTCGCCCACATGCGGATCTGCCATATCCATACCTTCCTTTTGGGCTGCCAGAACAAATTCATCGTGGGCTTCCTGCAATACCTGTATCTGTTTTTTTACATAAGGCTCTATCGGCAAATTATCTTTTTGTGCCTGTTCTATTTGTGCCTGTAATCTGTTAAAATATTTTGTTAAATGATTTTCATTACTCATTTTCGGAACCATATTAAACCTCTTTGTATTTGCATTTTACATTATTTTTACATTTTTATCAACATAAAATTTATGGAGTTTCACTTGTTGTTATGGATACTATACCGTATTTATCCATTTTTACTATAAGGTACAGACCTGTACTTTGTTCGTGAACAGGAATACTTTCACCTTTTGTCAACGGAATATTATAGTTCTTTCCGTTTTTGGAAATTGTTACCGACATTTCCACAGGATTATATTTGGCAAGTATGTCACTTCCTTCAGCCGTTTGGGCAACAGAACGCCATTCATGAGTAAGTGATGTCCTTTTCGGTTCAAATTGTTGAGGGGTAACATGCTCTCTGATGTGCGCCCTGTTATGAACTTGTTCTGTTCTGTCCGCGGTTCTTACAGATGATGTTTGTTTGGTATTTTCAAATGTTATAACTCCGTTGTCGTTATACAAAGTTATATGATTTGATATTTTTTTAGAACCACCTGCCGGAACGTCAATAAGCATTTCACGACCGTCACCCAGTGTGACCAAAACTTTACCTTCAGCAGTAACGGTTGCCTGAACATCTCCGCTGTATATTCTGTCAATAACAACAGAGCGATTTGCACTGATTATGTTTTGCGGGGTATTCTCCTGAATGAAAGTATCTGTTCTTACGGTTGTTTCGGTTGGGTGTACCACCTGAGGCGCAGGCTCGGGTTTTGGAAATACGATTAGCGTTTCCGCATTATTTACAAAATCATCCAATGAACATTCGACATCAACTCCGCCATTATAAGGGTCATGATATGTAACAGTTCCCTTTGCTCTGTCATAAGCCACTATTGATTTTTCATGACTGCTCCAAATAACGGTAGCTCTGTCTCGCCCGTTTACGAAGTTTTCTATTGCAGCACGAATATCCGCTCCTGACACATAGTCACGATGTTTAGAAGAATTACCCAAAGCACTCAATGCCGATTTTGAGTTAAATACCATACTGCAGGCATTGGTAACAAGGTCATGCATATCAAAGTCATTCATAGTTTGACCGGGCTGTAACTGTCTAAATCTTCTTATGTCAACATTTTTTGTAGCCGCAACTGTTGTCGGTTTTGTTGTAGCAAGAACAGACTGCAAAATCATACTCAAACCCAGAGCCGCATTATTGCCCAGTGATGCCTCTGAAACCGGTAACGGGAATCCGTCAGGAAATTCTACATCTTTTACCGTTCCGGCTTTTAAATGAACAGTAACTCCGCCATTTGGTAATTCCTCAAGCATTTCATATAACTGAGCCCGCCCTTGTGGTGTACTTACCATTGCATTTATTTTTGAAGCAATCCAGCAAATATCCGTTCCGATCATCTGTTCTGTCATGTTAAGGCTTAACTCTGACGGGAATAATTGTTCAAATTTTTGTCTGGATATTTTTAATTCAACAGGCGTACCACCATGATTCACATATAACTTGTTTCCGACAGAACATACTTCTCCGTTTTTGACAAATCGTGAAATGTTATTCAACTGAGCGGGGGAAGTTAGTGTTTTAACAAGTGACCCCTCAAGATTAGCACCGTTCATTATTCTATCATTAATTTTCAGGTCAAAATGTGTTCCTTCTCTCAAATCAGGAGAAGCGTTCAACTTATTTGGATTTGTTGTAAGCTTACCTCTTACGTTTTTATTTTGGATATGAGAAACATCGGGCTCATTTTTGCTACCAAACATTCTGTTGAAGAAACCTCCTGATGACTGAGGCAGTACATCGGGTGCCTCAGCACTCCTCATATTAGTTGACGGCATATTTTTATCCATATGTGCAATATTTATACTATCCATATATTTTAATAATTCATCCATTGGAATTTCTGTTACCACGGATGTATGCCACGGATTTGTAATATATACCATATCTGTATCAGGGTTATATCCTTTTATTGCATAGGCATGACCGGAGTATAAATCATATTCAACAGAAAGTTCACCCTCAATTTCAGTTGTTAAATCTGCACGTGTACCCATATAAAGAATTTTGTCGGGATTAGCTGAATTTTCAATTATTGCCTGACGCATTCTGACCGTTCCGTATTTTTCCATTCTGCTGATACCTGTTACGGGATATGCAGAACCCAAGATTTCTTCAAGCGCTTTTCCCTGCCAGCCGCTTGCGGCTTTATCCATCATTACCGCAACATCCGTATATTGTGCGGCATATTCTCCGATTTCGTTGACTGTTGCTGTTTCAGGATTATAACCTCTTGATTTTGCCTGTAATCTGTGAACGGATGTTGCCTGTTCTACCATCAAAATACCTTTTGAAGAAGCATCTGTTGATATACCTTGAATGTTTCCTATTTGGTATCCGTGAGCATCAAGAACTTCTCCATTTTTAAATTTTACGACATCTTTACTGTCAGGGAATCTGACAATAATGTCATTTCCTTGCTGTTCAAACATCTTATATACTTCAACCCGACCTTTCGGGGCATCCATCAAATTGTCAAGTACAGATACAAACCAGCAGTTACCCAGTCCTTTCTGTTCAAAAGATACTCTTGTAAGAGGCGGGAATAATTCTTCGAATTTTTCTTTCGATAATTTTATTTCGACCGCTTTGCCACTGTCATTTACGTATAATTTACCGTTAAACTCACAAACATCTCCGTTTTCAACAAATTTAGAAATATTTACCAAATCATCAGGTTTATCCAGTGTTTTAATCAGTGATTCTCCATCGCGAATTTTTCTTATATCTTTTAATGTTCTGTTAGAGAGAAAGGTATCTCTGTCAATATTTTTTAATATGTTTTCGTTTACCTTACCTGCTTTAATTAAATCTAACAAACCGCTTTCAACCAATTTGTCATATCTGTGAGGACTTGATGATTTTAACAGGAGAAGATTTACAGCCGCTTCTCTGTGTTCAAAATTATATACTGCACACAACTCATCTACTTCGGCTGCACCAAATCCCTGTAATGTTTTTACCTTTGCTTTTAATACGGCAGGATTAGCATCGCCGCTTTTTACGGTATCGACAACAGTTTTTGCATCTAGACCTTTTATACTTAATGCCGTTCTCAGATTTTGTAAATCTGCCTCAGATTTTATCAGCGGAATAATTTCATTCATAGTACCTGCACTGTAACGGTTACTTCCACCGTCAAAAAGTAAATTGTATGCCTGAAATTTTAAATCTGTATCAATTTTTGCGGGGATATCGAATGTCGGGTTAACAAAACTTTTCATGGGTATTGTGCCGCCGGAATTAGCATTATAAAATTTTAATACATTAATCAATGCATCTTTTTGCTCATCATTATTTACGGCAGCAGTCACATCCCATAATGTCAACGGACCATCTTTACCAATATCAGACAAGCCGACATCCTTTGGTTCAGAACATCCGTTTTCTAACAAATCAGATATAAATTTATTATAATTTGTTATGCCTGATTCATGTTTATGTTCAAGTACCACAGACAATTGAGGCAAATCTAAATTCTGCTCCGGTGCAATAATTTGTCCGCCGTTAACAGTAACTTTATCAGCCTTGACAAGAGCAGCAATTAATTGAGCATCGTCCTCTGTTTTTATATTAGACATAATGCTTTTCAAATTATCTGCAAAACCGTAGCCTTTGTAATCAGTAGAAATTAGTGCATACAATGTTTTTGTCGGAATTTCAACATCAGTTGACTGCAATATTTCACGAATCTCGGCTTCCGACAATTTAGCAGCATCTCCAGATTTTTGTATTCCACTCAGGATACGAACTTTGTCTTCCGTATTTGTAGATTTTAATAATCTTTCTGTTTCTGATTCGGATGAAAATATTTTCTTCAACCTGTCAGTAAATGCACCGCCGGGTGCTTCTCTCAATTCTGCTTCCGATACGGAAGTTTCCGAAACTGTAGAATGGATAATCGGCGTGCCGTCATTTTTTGAAGCGATTAAACCTTTAATCAATGATTCTCTGTTTTGGGGTTCCTGAACATTTTTCAAAAGCCAGTTTAACAAATCACCGTCCGAATCGGGGGTTCTGCCGCCGGTCAGTGTTGCATGTAACTGAACGAATTGCTTGTTCAGCGGAGTATTAAATCTGTTATCTATTAAATCATTAAAGAAATTCAGTGTTTCTGCGGAATTTTTTGAATTTAAAACAGACATCCTGACTTCCTGAATATCCATTGCAGTAAATTTATAAACGGAACCTGAGCGAACCAAATCCGAACCGTTCAGTATAATTCCGTCAGAATTTGTCATTTTTCTCGTTATTGCAAGACTGTCATGATCAAATATGTGGCTTATTGTGTATAAAACATCCTTTTTCGGCATACCGCTTGTTGCTATAGCAAATAAATCCTTTGATGTTATCGGTATATTGTTGCTATTTGCAAGTATCAGTGCCTGTTTTAGTTCTGCCTCAGAATACATTTGAGTTCCGTCAGGATTTTTGAGAACACTGAGGGTTTTCACCTGATCCTCAAGTTTTGTGGAATTTAAAATCTGCTCGGGAGTTTTCTGCCCGCCGAACATTTTTCTGACCTTATCAATGAAGCCGGAACCGGGAGCTTCCGCATGAGGAGCACCTATCGGAGCTGCATCATATCCGGCAA